>NZ_PYNY01000040.1:0-24977 GCF_003026135.1 Photobacterium sp. GB-36
CTCGCTGCTTTGTAAGTTGCTGGGTGCCAATCGGTGCCTTAGTGGAGGCTTGAGCCGTATGCAGTGAAAGTTGCACGTACGGTTCTTAGAGGGACGGCACTTGGTAACAAGTGTCGTCTACTCGACATAAATGAGTTAGCCATCTCCATGGACTGTTGTGATCACCAAGCGATTCTGTCGTATCGTAATTACCAAGCGACTTTGTCATTATGCTAACTACCAAGGGAATATGTCGGGACTGAATTAGCGTACTTTCTAAAGTAATAAAACTTGCTTTAAGGGGGGCTAAGGATGTTCTACATGGATTCAAAATCACAGTTTACTGTCGATATCATTAGCAAAGTTATTGAGGGCAAAATTACCATCAATAGCGCTACTCATTTACTACAAAAGTCACGAAGGACCGTTGAGCGATACTTGCAACGTTATCGCCAAGAAGGGATTCGATTTGTGATTCATGGCAACACTGGTCGTACACCTAGTAATAAAACGCCTGATTCACTCAAAAAAGAGATTCAGCGTCTCATCTAAAGAAGTATTACGACTTTAGTCTTTTTGATATTGATCTAAATCGAACAACTTGTCTCGAATAGCCCAAAATCGACCATTCTTACGGGCGATTACAATTTCAGGTGGACGTAAACGGTGCTCGCTATTGGCAACTTTTGTTGGGGCGGTATCGGTGAATGGACGGTGACGATCCACTAAATGAGGGTTAATAAACCGCTTAAGAAACTCTTGTTTCTGGGTTTTATTAGAAAGCGTCCACACTTCGTTAATTTCATTACCTTCATCGCCGACATAAACCACTTTAAGCTGTGGTTTCTCGAATTTATTTTTTCCTGGCTCTAAGCGCATGTCGGTGCATTTCATGATCATGGCGTCTTTAAGTTTTAACGCCTCACGCAGCTTTTTATCAGGATCAACCATCACCGCATCGCAAAGGTGGCAGCGTCTTGCGGCGATATCGTTGTCAGCGCCACATTCTTCGCAGTATTTAGCACGGAAACGATAACCACATTCCTCACGCTCGCCAGTTTCATCATCTTCAAAATAGCCTTGGCAACGACGTCCATAGTGCTCAACTAAAAAGCCTGCGGGATCGAGTTTGCCCCAGAAACTGTTTTTAAAACCACAAGCAGGGCAAGGTACCATTACGACTTCACTCTCTGAGTTGGGTTTTGGATCACCCACTTCAGGTTGGTATAAATCGTAACAGTTACCCGCATACTCCAATACTAAACAGTCTTTTTTACCATCAGCTAAACGTAAGCCTCGACCAACAATTTGCTGATATAAGCTGATAGATTCTGTTGGGCGAAGAATAGCAATTAAATCGACATGTGGCGCATCAAAGCCAGTCGTTAATACTGAAACGTTAACTAAGTATTTAATCTTTTGCGCTTTGAAATCATTGATAATGCGATCGCGTTCATCAAGAGGGGTATCACCAATCACCAACGCGGCATTTTCACCGGATAAGTAGCCCATGATTTCTTGTGCGTGATTAACGGTTGAGGCGAATATCATCACACCTTTACGATCTTTGGCGTACTCAATCACCTGTTCAATGATCATTGGTGTTGCACGCTCTGATTTTCCAATCACGCTATCTAAATCGGCTTCTTTGTAGTGGCCTGTCGATGAAGGGGTAATAGATGAGAAATCATAACCAATCACTGCCATATCCATGATTTTGGGCTCGGTTAAAAAGCCTTCGTCTAATAGATAGCGAATCGGTAATTCAAAAATACAGTCGCGGAAGAAGCGATCTTGTTCAGTACGAACCTGACCTCGGGTATGGTATTTGTAAATCCAGCCCATGCCTAAGCGATAAGGTGTCGCGGTTAAGCCAAGGATTTTAATGTTTGGGTTTACGTCTTGAACGTGCTTGATAACTTTGCGATAAGCACTGTTTTCATCGTCAGGTACACGGTGACATTCATCAATAACTAATAATGAAAATTGTTCTTTGAACTTATCTAAGCTGTTTGCCATTGATTGAACAGAAGCAAACACCACTTGTTGGTCGGTTTCTTTTCGACCTAATCCAGCAGAAAAAATAGAGGCTTTTAAGCCGTAACTTTCATATTTGGCATGGTTTTGCTCTACCAACTCTTTAACGTGGGTTAATACAAGCACGCGCCCACGAGCAATACGTGCAAGCTCTGCGACGACAAGGCTTTTACCTGCGCCTGTTGGTAGGGTTAATACTGCTGGGGTGTTGTGTTTACGAAAATAGTGGATAGTCGCGTTAACACTGTCTTGCTGATAAGGACGAAGGGTATACATAGAAACTATTCTGGCGTAACTGAAAACTTAACTAGTGTACATTTAACCAGTGATTTGGCAAAGCCTTCATTCATTGTTCTCAGGTTAGGTTAGATGCGGTGTTTTGCCTCTGTCTAGTAGTGTTTGGTAACTGTTGGTAAACTTTACATACATTATGTATCAATAAGGTTTTTGTATGTTTACGAAAACGTCGAATGTTTTCCTGAAGCGAAGCTGCGCTGCGTTATTTACACTGTCTGCAACTATGATGTTGTCGGGTTGTAGTGAGCCTCCAAAGTTAGAAAAAATCGCAGGCTATGCAGAAGGCACTAGCTACCATGTGAGTTACTGGTCTAAAGATGATGTTTCATCGGCGAAGGTACAAGCCCAGTTTAATAAAGCATTAGACGCGATTGATAAAGAATATTCTACGTATCGCGGTGATTCGTATATTTCTAAGTTTAATAAAAGCACTTCAACGGAGTGGCAGCCGGCCTCGAAAGATTTTATTTATATGTTGTCTATAGCAAAGGCAATCAATAAAGAAAGTCATGGTTGCTATGATCCTACTATTCAGCCGCTATATAAACTTTGGGGCTTTCAAAGCGATAAATTAAATGTGCCAACAGCCGCCGAGATTGCAAAGGTACGTGCTGATATTGGTATTGATAAAATTGAAATAGATCCTGAACACTTACGTATTAGAAAAACCATTCCCCAGTTGCAGATTGATTTATCTTCAATGGGTGAAGGTTATGCGATTAGCCGTTTAAGCCAAATTTTAGAGTCGGATGGTGTTGAGAACTACTTGGTTGAGTTCGGTGGCGATATGAAGATTAAAGGTCATAAGCCAATGGGTGAGAAGTGGCGTGTGGCGATTGAACAACCTGTAGCGCTAAAAGACGGTATTCATCCTTATCAAATCGTGACGATTAATGATGAGAATGGCGTATCACTAAACACTTCAGGTACGTATCACCATAACTTTAAGGATGGCAAAAAAGATTACTCACATATTCTTGATGCAAGAACAGGTGCGCCGATCACTCATGATCTTGTTTCAGCATCCGTGTTTGGTAATGATCCTATTCAAGGTGATGCGTGGGCAACAACCATGCTGTGCTTGGGCCCTGATGAAGGGAAAGCGGTAGCAAATGAAGAGTCATTACCGGTTTATTATATTCAAGATGTTGATGGTGCGTTTAAGAGCTCAAAAAGTAATGCGTTGATCCAAGATAAAAACATCACATTAAGCCAGCAGAAATAAAGTGTTAGTTTAGAAATTTCAATGCGATGTTGAAATTTCTGATTTAAGCAGAAGCCTTATTTAGAGTAACTCTCTAGATAAGGCTTCGGTGTTTTAATACGCCAGCTAAACCAAACTAAACGACATATAGGGGCGTTTACGTTTGAAAGGGTAGATTAATGTTAAGGATTAATAGAAGCTATGGCTTGGTAAGTTGTAGCTTCTTTTTTATATGGATTTCACGTTAATGGAAATAAAACCAATTACTTGGCAGCAGGCAATAACAGTTCGACATCGTGTTCTATGGCCGTCGAAACCGGAGTCGTTTTGTAAAGTGGAAGGGGATGAGACAGCAACCCACTTTGGGGTGTTTATTCATAATGAGCTCGTCTGTGTGTCTTCGGTTTATATTGAAGGAAACGTAGCACGACTTCGTAAGTTTGCCACCCTCACTGAATATCAAGGTAAAGGTATTGGTACTGCGATGATCCAAGCGCTCTTTACTTATCTAAAAACGACTGACGCAGAGCTTCTTTGGTTCGATGCTCGAACGAGTGCTATTGGTTTTTACCAGCGTTTAGGGATGACCACATCTGGTGATAGGTTTTATAAGTCAGATGTGGAATATGTCAAAATGGGGTGTAACTTAAACTTGCTGTGAGGTTTTTATTAACTTAACGAGTTGCGCTTGTGCCTGATCTATTGGCGAGTTGAGAAAACATATCGGCATTATGATTCTTTATTTCTATCCATATGCTATGCCGTCACTGGGATCGCTCATTTTGATGATCTGGGGAAGGTGGTGATTAAGATAGTTCGGTGTAATGAATGTTCGTTTTATTTTCTTCAAACGTTTGCTGCTGTGCTTGTCGATCAATAATCGTAGGATCATCATCGCTAAGAGCAAGAATATAATTAATGTTATTCATCAGCAGTGTGCCATTACGGTTTAAATATATGGATTAGCGCTTCGTCCAGATGCGAGTATTGAGATCTAAATCGCTTACAATATCGATGACAAATTGTAAGTCTTGGGCAATCGCTTTAACAGACTCCAGTGAGTCCGAGGATGTAAACAATGCGGGCTCAAAGTAGTTTTTATGACTATTCATCGCGATATAAATATTATTATCGATGAATGATAATGAGACACGATTTTTAGCTTTAGTAACAAAATCGACTAATCGTTCCATCATCGCAGGCGTTAATAAGTATCGTGCTTCAATTTGATCGCTACTATAGACCGAAAAGTATTGCTCAAAGTTTGGATTTTCTAGATCTACACGTCTATTTTCGCGGTTAAACAGGTGAGATACGGCATCACCAATTGCCGTAATAAATGCGTTTTTTGCCGGTAAAATGAGTGTCTGACTATTGAAGTGTTTATTGGCATCGGCAATAAATAAAATGCCATGAAAAATGGTTTCCCATTCCTCGCGGTTTTCTTTTTGATTCACGCGCTGCTTTTTAATTTGTGTCTCTAACTCTGAAAAACGCAGTGTCGTTTTTCCGATTGTACCTTGGACAAAGTCTTCACCACGAAAGCTATCATAATGCTGTGGAAAGAGTTGGCAGGCTTTATAGTCTTGTTCGGAAACAGAGCCGAGAGGCTGATAATCAAAACTCTCATTGATGTTAGCGAGTAGGGCGGTAACCACTTTTTGTTTATAACTGATGCAGTATTGTTGCTTCTGTTTTGAAAAGCGTACCAGCATAAAAATAGCAACAATAAAACTTGCGATAATACCCAAAGGTAAGGCATTAAAATGAAGTGCAGTTGGGATCGCAATAGCAGCTGTAATACCTCCAACCGCAAGCGCAATCCATAACTGTTTAACGACATGTAAGCGAGTAGACTCTAGTGACGACAGCTGTGTTCTCAGCTTTTGTTCGTATAAGGCTGAAATACGATCTTCCATGGTGAAACCTAATTATTGGGTTATTTGTTATTAAACAGTTCAGCAGCATTGACGTTTTGACGCTCTACTTCTGGAATATCAAACAAAGGTAATGTGGTTAGCTTCATATGGTTAGCGATGATGCTTGATGGAAACATCTCTACAGCATTATTGAAATTAGTGACAGATGCGTTAAAAGTACGACGCGCTGCAGACAGTTGAGCTTCAATTTCATTCATGGAACGCATTACAGTATCAATATTCTCGTTGGCTTTTAGTTCTGGATACGCTTCAACAGCCATGCGGAAATGAGAGAGTGCAGTGCTAACTTGCTTGTCTAGAGCGGCTTTCGCATCTGTGCTGGTGGCATTGCTTGCTTGGCTACGAAGCTCTGTTAATTCCGTTAATACCGATTTTTCATGTTGCATATATGCTTTGGCGGTTTCAATTAAATTTGGTAGTAAGTCAAAACGTTTTTTCAGCATTACATCAATGCTTGATTCTGCATTGGCAACTTGGTTCTTTTTACCAATTAAACCGTTACGTAGGCTGATGTAGGCAAGGGCAATAATAACAATAACGCCGATAGTGATGAAAAGACCCATAAAATTCCTTGGTATTTATATTGAAAAGACATGATATAGCATTATAAATAAGCACGTAATTAATTGATATGCTTGTTTATATTTAAGGGGTTACGAAAAAGCCCTGCGAATGGCAAGGCTTTAGACATGGTTCAATCCATTTTTACATAAAGTAAAGGGAGGCCGTTACGATGCGACGTGAAGTGGCACTGTTTTTTCAGCAAGGTTTTTGGTCATAACACAGAACTGGCGACGTGGCACAAAGCCATGGCGTTCGTAAAAAGTACGAGCACCCGCATTACCAATATTTACTTCCAGTGATAGGGCTTTAACACCATCGTTCATAACACGATCTTCAACTTGCGGCATTAATGATGCGCCAATGCCTTTTTGTCGCCACTCTGGTTTTAAATAGAATTGGTCAATAAACCCAACTTTACCGCCATGTTCAAGGCTGAAGGCATAACTCACCACAAGGTGTCCTGCGACACAGGTCTCACCATTTTCTTCAACTTCAATAAACCAAGCTTGCCCAAGCTCTGGTGTTGATAATAGTTGTTTTACCGCTGTTGCTGTTTGCTCTACCTTTTGCGGTAGGGCTTCGTAAGCAAATAATTCGTCAATGAGATTGAGAAAAGTATCAAGAGATGAAAGCACAGGTTTCGTTAACGAGATTTTCATACGGAGTCCCTAAGTAAGATCTATACACAACCAATTAAGCTATCAATGAACTATAGATCTGAAAGTCTGAATGTAAACGTAATCAAAAAATAAATGATGTATTGTTCGATATGCTAATAATAGATTGTTTGCATAATAAATAGATTTGTAACTCTTCGATAATGAGACCAGAAACACGAAAAAATGTTCATATTTTAGATTGTAACCTCATAATTTTTTTATGAAGTCTCTCGACTGACCGAACCCTAGTATCAAAACAGAGATCAAAGCCGAGAGCCATTTCTACACTTAGTGTTTTATGTCTTAGAAATTAGATAACACCAAGTTCACGTAAACGTTCCATTAAATACTCATGTGCGGTGTATTTTTCTGAAAGGATAACGTCTGGTTTTGGGTGTAAAAACAGAGGTAATGAAATACGTGATTTTGTTTTATCTGCGCCTTCTGGGTTTATCACACGGTGAGTTGTGGATGGGAAATAACCACCGGAAGCTTCTTGTAGCATGTCACCGATATTGATAATTAAATGACCAAAATCGCAAGGCACATCAATCCAACTACCATCTTTGGCTTTAACTTGTAGCCCCGGCTCGTTAGCAGCAGGCAAAATGGTTAATAAGTTAATATCTTCATGGGCTCCTGCACGAATCGCGCCTAGCTCTTCGTCGCCTTGCAGCGGAGGGTAATGTAGGATGCGAAGCAATGTTTTCTCACTGCCATCAATCATACTTGATAGTGATTGAGTGTATTTAGCGGAAACCTCATTAGGTGAATATTGTTCAACCCAACTTAGTAACTCTGTCGCAAGCGCATTGGCTTCTTGATAGTACTGTTGAATATCTTGTTTAAGTTCAGCTGGGCACTGACCCCAAGGGTAGTAGTGGAAGTATTCTTTAATATCTTTTTGGGTATGCCCCTTGGCGGTTTCTGAAACGTCGGTTGGAAACAGCCCGTCTTGGGTTTCTACATTAAAATGAAACGCAGTTTTTTCTTCACTATTAAAAAAGTCATACCACTTATCATAGATTTTTTGGACTAATTTTTGTTGGATAGGATGATTTTTTAGTACCCCAAAGCCTGTCTCTCGTAGGGATTCGACAAAAAGCTGCTTTGCATTATCTGCTGTGTAATCTACGGCTTCCAGTTTCATTAATATGATTCTCCAACGGTATCTTTTTATTTGTAGTAATCGTTTAGCTGAGCGCCATATATTCTATTTTGGAAACAAAGATGTAACAAGGATGTGGCGGGTAAAGTTCAGAAACATAGTATCCATGAGAGGAAATAATCAATAATAGTGGTATTTATCTTGCGTGCAGTTAAGTAAAGGTTAAGGGAGTTGTTAACAAAATAGGATAAAAATGATGGAGAAGGCAGAAGATGAAAAAGAAATTAGCAATACTATGTTCCTGCTTATTCATTAGTATGAGTATATTCGCAGGTACGATTAATCCATTTACGATCTCGTCAAAGTATGAACAAGGTTATAAGGATTATCAAACCTATAGCGGTAACGTGGTGATGCATATTCGGCGTGGTATAGCGGTTAAAATCGCCAGTGCTCATATTCATAGCGATAAACAAGAAACGATTTATCAAGGTGATGTAGCGGTGAGCTTTCCTTTCACCAATGAGAAAAATCAATTCGTGGTGATAACCTCAGATAAGGTAACGGTTAGAAAAGAGCAAGATAATAGCATTACCTTGTTGGCTAATAGCATCAAGGTACATTACGAATCAGAGTAAAATGAGGACAATAAGGCATTTATCGCTTTGATGGGAGCAATAAGTTTTTAATGCATCTTTGTTATTTGGTCTTATAATACCGCTCTTTTGTAGCAATTAGCGGAGCCAGTTAATGAGGCTTGATAAATTCTTAGGTACCACATTGGGTATCACCCGTAGAGAAGCCGGTAAACTTCTTCGAGATAAAATGATTGAAGTTGATGGCGAAATCGTCCGTAGTGCTTCGTTTTCAGTCAGTGACGATAACGATGTGGAATTTAACGGTCGCCCGCTAAAGCTGCAAGGTCCTCGTTACTTTATGCTTAACAAGCCAGAAGGCTTCGTCTGCTCTCATGTTGATGACTTCAATCCAACTGTTTTTGTTTTGTTTGATGAAGTAAGCCCAGAGAAAATGCACGTAGCAGGTCGTTTAGATGGTGATACAACGGGTTTAGTGTTGTTAACCGATGATGGTCAATGGTCTCACCGTATCACTTCGCCACGTCATTTATGTTCAAAGACCTATTTTGTTGAAACGGCCGATCCAATCACTGAAGATTACATCACGCAATTTGAAGCAGGTGTACAACTTCGCAGTGAGAAAGAATTAACACGCCCAGCTAAATTAGAAATTCTTGGCGAGCGTGAGGCGTTGCTGACAATATCTGAAGGTAAGTACCACCAAGTAAAACGTATGTTCGCAGCGATGGGTAATAAAGTGGTTGGCTTACACCGTGAGCGTATTGGTACCGTTGAGCTTGATGAAGATCTCGCGCCTGGTGAGTACCGACCACTAACAGCAGAAGAAATTGCATCATTTCTAAAATAATTAGTTGGTGATGTTAATTTTATAAATTATATGCTGTAATAATAGGCGTAAATATGAAGACTTGTTTTTAGTCTGCATTGTTTATGCCTTTTATTTTATTAGATAAATACAGAATACGTGTAGCGAAGGGGATGCGGAAAAGGAAATAGCTCTTTTCCATATTAGAAAGGTTCTGTATACGTGTTTTATCGTAAAATATAAGCTTCATATGGAATATTAGCTCATAAGAGGTGCTATGAACCAGCAAGACAGCCCAAGGTTGAGCCTGCAATTGATATTGATCCTTGGCGCAATAGCTGCGCTTACGCCTTTAGCGATTGATATGTACCTGCCCGCAATGCCGAACATTGCCAAAGACTTTTTAGTTTCTCCCAGTTTAGTTCAGGTTACATTAACCGTATTCACCGCAGGTTTTGCTTTCGGTCAATTGATCCATGGGCCTCTGGCTGACAGTTATGGCCGACGTCCAATTTTGTTACTCGGTACTATCAGTTTTACTGTTTTAACCGTATTAGGTGCGTTGAGTACGAGTATCACAGAACTGACTGTTATTCGTGTTTTACAAGGTTTTGCAGGTGCTGCCGCAGCCGTCATCATTAGTGCATTAGTACGTGACATGTTCGAGCGTGAAGAGTTTTCTCGTACTATGTCGTTTGTTACTTTAGTGATGACAGTGGCCCCCTTACTTGCCCCTATGATTGGTGGTCATTTATCGGTATGGTTTGGCTGGCGTGCGGTATTTTGGTTTTTGTCTATTTTTGCTGTCATTGTTTTACTTTCTATTGTTTTTAAAATTAAAGAAACATTACCAAAAGAAAAACGTATACCTTTCCACTTTTTATCCATTATCCGCAATTATATAAAACTACTGTCTAATCCTGTGGTTCTCGGCTTGATACTGTGTAGCGGCTTTTCATTTTCAGGCATGTTCACTTTCTTAACGGCGGGGTCGTTTGTTTACATTGATCTTTATGGTGTAAGTGTTGAAAACTTTGGCTTTTACTTTGGTTTAAATATCATTTGTTTAATCCTAATGACCAGTATAAATGGGCGTTTTGTAAGGAAAAAAGGCACCCATTGGATGTTACGCCTTGGATTAGTTATTCAGCTGTTTGCCGGTGCGTTAATTGTTATTGGTCAGTGGCTAGATTTTGGACTCTGGGGCGTTGTTATCCCTGTTATGCTATTTGTTGGTGTGCTATCGATTATTGGTAGTAACTCAATGGCTTGTTTACTTGCACGTTATCCTCAAATGGCTGGTACTGCTTCTTCATTAGGCGGCACATTCCGTTTTGGTGTTGCATCTATTGTCGGTAGTATTGTTGCGTTAATGCCAGACAGTACGGCATGGCCAATGGCAGGAACGATGGCCGTTTGTGCAGTATTGTCTGCGGGTTTTTACTGGTTCTTAGCAAAAGACGCATAAAGCATTTTATTTTTACAGATGTCGCTGAAAAAAGTACGCCAGAGAAGACTCTCTGGCGTACTTTTTTGTGATTATCGAAGGTAAATAGTAACTTTAAACACTGTTTTAATTTACCAATCGTAATGCTTCATTGGATCATCTTTACGGTAAACAATCCAACCAGTTTCGTTTTTATGTGTATCGCAAATATTGCGATAAGAAGTGTCCTGTTTAATGGTGGCATTGATGGTTTCTATAATAGAAAGATCTTTATCTTGTGGATTAATATCATCACAAGGCAATTCCCATAACATGACCCCACCTAAATGATAGTCGTCTTTAGCTAAATGGACTTTTGAGCGGATCGTGGGTAACCCGTTATAATAATGTGTCGTGTTATTCTTTGTTACAGTATCTCGGCAAGCGTAATGTTTATCTTCCTTAACTAATACACCGTAAGTGGGGGCATGGCGAGGGTAGGCAGGTAATCCTAATGTAATACGTTGCGGATCTAAGTGGCGCTCTATTAACCAGTAATTTAAAGCATTGACTGAATCTTTATAGCTTGAGTGATCTTCATTTTGCATGTCATAAGTCATTAAATGAACCGTATCAAAGGCATTTAATGCAACATCGAGATAGCCAGCACCTTTTCCATCGTCATTAGGTTTATCTTTACTACCAATGATCGCTGCGGTGAAATATTTATCTTCAGCATGAAGCCTATCTGCTAATCGGTTAACAAAATCAGCATATTGATTTGCACCATCACCCACTTGAGGGTACTCCCAATCAAGATCAATACCGTCAAAACCGTAGGTATTTACAACATCCATCATGTCGTTGATTAGGTTTTCTCGATATTCTGGCGATGCGGCTATTTTTTCGTAAACGATGTCACGACCAATGATGTTATCGTCACTTTCATTTTTCTCGCTATCTCGCCAGCCACCAAAGGAAATAAATACTCTTCCATCAGGGTTTTGTTCTCTAAATTTTTGAATAGTGGAAGTAAGCTTATTTATTTTATCGGTAGATAGGGGAGCAACGTGTCCATCAGGGTGATATATCCCTTCTTTATCCATATTGGCGCTAGGGTTCATGAAGGCAATATTCAGATCACTGATTTCATTTGAATGCGGATTATCAAACCACTGATCATTGGCATTTTTCATGTAGCTCGCATATACCACATTACGAAACTCTGTAATCTTTGCAGGTTTTGGTTCCTGAGCAACATATCCATTATAGTCATCCGAAGAGTTGCTACTGCTGTTACATGCGGTTAGTGATGTGGCAGCAATTAAAGCGGCTAAAAGAGTGTATTTCATCTATAAACCTTATTCCTTGTTAATTGATAACGTTCACAGTGATTATTCACAAATATATATTCACCACCTGAATGAGTGTCACAAAGCATTTTTCTTTAAAAGTAATGTTATATTGCAATTTTAAATTTGTATTTATTATAATCAGCCGAGTTAATTGTATTGATGAGGTTTATTTTTAGATTTATATTCTGTGTTGGTTGGTTAATTCCATCTTAATTGATAGATAAAACCAGCTAATATTTTCAATACATTGCTGCTTTTTTATTAGGGTATAACTCGTTATCATTGGCACCTATCTCACCTGACAGTAGCGTACGATAAGTGGAAATTTCTAACAGGAACCTTGGTTCTTGGTTAAACATTCGTAAGCTTGTTTTTAGCCGTATTTATTTTTGATTTTCTAAAATTATGACTTCTTTTTATAACGAAATTCTACATGTGGTAACGGAAGGGTTATCAACTCTGGTTACTGCGCAAGAGTCTGGTAAAACCCAGAAAAACCCGGTCAGTGAGACGGTTTTTTTAAGCGCGTGGGTGACGAAGATGATCAAACAACAATGTTTTGATCACTGTGTGTCTAAGACATTACTGCAATGGCAGAAACAATCTCGCACAATGGGCAAAAATGCGCAGCTTAAAGTACAATTTGAGCGTATTAAAAATACCCTTAGTGCGTTAAATGATGCTGATGGTCATTCAACGGTTATTACCGCTGAGCTAATAGATGATTTCTATCGTGTTGTAGAAGCCGCAGATTGGTTAGTGACTAACGAGTATGAAGTGAACCGCAAAGTGTCTCATCATACCGATGGTCAAGCATCATTAGTGGTGTGTGCGGCGCAATACAAGTCTGCGATGAATGAGCAGGGTACATTAATAAAACCCCTTTCTTTTTATATTCGTGGTAATGCGCAGCAATTTATCGATTTGGCCTACCAACAAGGTATTTTGCTGTTTAAGATCACCGACTACAAATCTAAAGTGAAATTCCACGGTGAGTATGTGATTTATCCTGATAATGCTGGTACACATTTACCTGAATTACCCACTGTGACGAATTAATCGCTTACAGAAAAAAAGAAAAGCCGCATAAGACTCTTTTAAAAAGATGACCTTATGCGGCTTTTTTATTAATAGAAGTTAACGATACTGTGAGTTTCAACTCACTTGTCGATTAACTTGCTGTTGCGTTTTCACTGGTTTGTTTATTGGCTTTTGTCGTGATCAATTTTAATAGTACAAGTACAAATGAACCACCACCACAAACAAGTAATGTTAATGCTAGATTGCCAACATGTGCGACATGATCTAGGCCAAAACCGATGATTAAGTAATAGAACAAGCCAAGTAATGCACCCGCTGTTCCTAGGTGGTTTCGGTAATTGATTAAAGCAGTACTTAACAAGTTAGGTAATGTTAAACCAAATGACAGTGATACCAATGCCATTGGAATGAAGAACCAAACAGTTTCTTGTAGTAAGTAAACACCTAAACCAGCTGTCAGCATCATTAATGTCGATAACATTACGATGAGTTCACCGCGAATATGTAGGCGTATCAAACGAATATTAAGTAGTGAACCTAAAATTGAGCCAGCAGCTAAAACAAAGCTCGTATTACCAAAAAACTTAACGCTAGCTCCTAAGTGTTCAAACATAAATGGTGCAATGCTGTAGTAAGAGAACAGGGCAATATTTGCCAGCCCTATCATTAATACGATATACCAAATATGGCTGTCACGGAGCATTTTATTTGCCACTAAAAACAAGCTATCACGTTTAATGTGGTTTGGTTTTGTCTCTGGTAATGCAAAGCCACCCCAAAGTAATAGTAGTGATAACATGATCACCATCGCTGCGAAAACCCAAGTATAGCCACCGTGAGCCGTCAACCAGCTACCAAGTAACATACCAATAACTGGGCTAAGACCAATACTTGTTGACGCAATAGAGAAGATTCTTGCTAAACTCGCGCCTTCAAAGCTATCTCGTAAAATGGTTTGGGTACATACAGAGCCAACAGCTGCACCAAAAGCACACGCACCAAAACCGTAAAGTAACCCCTGAAATGTTGGTGCAAAGTAACAAAATAGTGCGGCAGCAATACAAATTGCTATACCTAATAGGGTTGATAAACGACGTCCAATCACATCACACATGGTTCCCCAGAATACGACGCCAACGGCAAAGACCATAAAAAAGATCGATAGCGCTTGAGCTGCATCTGAGGTGGTTACTGAAAAGTGATTCTTAATCGATGTTAGCGCTGGGCTATACATCGTCTCTATGAGCTGTGGAAACATTAACAGCGAAATCGCTAATAATGTCGAGATTGTTTTTTTATTCATGACTTCCTCTTTGACGCTTGATCATCCACCGACGAAAGGCAAAAAACCGATATTGTTCAGTGGATGATACGTATTACTGCCATCGCTAATTCGTGAAGTGCGAGACTGTTATTTCAATGATGAGAAGTATATAGTGTTCATGGGTGGTGTAATATTAATATAAGAACAACAAATGTCACTTTAAGGACAAGTTGCAGAAAGGAGCTGCTAATATGGCTTATATTCGAATGGAAGATCAGTTTTGTGCTGATGATTATCATGGTCTTGTTGTTGGGCTTGCTGCTGATTTAGCAGAGCATGATTCTGGTTATCACACTCATAGCAAAGATCAGTTGTTGTTTTCTCATCATGGTTGCATGGTCATTAGTTTAGATGGTGTGAAATGTGTGTTGCCGCCAATGCGTGCAGCTTGGATCCCAGCAGGAATAGAGCACAAAGCACAAACATCCAATGTTACGCAATACCGTTCTTTGTATTTTGACCAAGATTTACAACCACAATTGCCGAGAGAACTAAAAATATTTGATATTAATCCTTTAATGTCGGCATTAATGGAGCGTATGGCGTTTTGGGCGTTTGATAAACCCAATAATGAGCAAGTTAATTCGGTGAACCTCTTAATTGAAGAGCTCAACCTTGCGAAAGATAGTCACTTGAATTTACCTATTCCAGCCGATCCTCGTTTATCCTCATGGTTAGCTGATATTGATGATGAGGGGTTTGTTGCTCCATCATTAGCAGAACTTAGCCTTATCGTAGGAGCGAGTGCAAAAACCATCACCCGTATTTTTAATAAAGAAGTGGGTATGCCATATCAAAGTTGGCGCCAACAGTGGCGTTTATTAGCCGCTATTGAATTGCTGTCATCAAATTGGCGAGTGACAGATATTGCTCATCGGCTAGATTTTTCAAGTGATAGTGCTTTTATTCGTTTTTTTCATGATAAGGCTGGCGTTACACCCTCTAATTTTATTACAGAGTATAAGTAACAATTTTCGATGTTCTTAAACTGTCTGCTTTATTTGGTCTTAACTGTGACGAGCAAAAAAATAAAAACGTTATTCATACAAGGTAAGCTACTTAAATAATCGTTTGAATTGACGCCATCCTTGACCTGATTTTTGCGAAAGAATTACCATTGGTGAACATAAATAACGCCTTCATATTATTTAATATATTTTCCGTACTAGGTTCTCATCCTTGTCGTTTTGCAGTTGAATCTTCATCTCGCTAAGGCATGATATATTTATCAGTTATTATTGTTTTTCATATCAAGACACATTGAGCAGATAACGATAATCATTATTCAAGGCTAACAGACATATATGGATATTTATGCTTGCTTGTTGTGCTGAGCGCGAAGAGTTTCATCACTCAGCGCCGTTAGTTTTATCATTTGATGAAGCCTTAACCTTTTTTCCTTTTCAGCTTGAGTTCTATGACTGGCATGACTGTCTTGCTATGTATCGAGCATACCCAGATGGGCACCGGGAACCGTTAGAGGGGAGCTGTTCATTCTATATTGAGCACATCGAATCATTAGAAGGGGGGAAAGCATGGGTAGATAGCATTCCTATTGGTTTAGTTGAAAAAGCCCGAGGCTATGCTGAATTTGGGGTGTACATGCTCAAGATTGCAGCATTGAGTCAGAAAGCCCGAGAGCTATTACTCCAACGTCCTACCTTATTGTATTTGGTATGCGAACAATATCCGTTAGATCAAGATGAAGTGTTAGCACTGTGCGAATTAGGTCAACGTGAAATCCTTACTCAACTTGGCTTAGCTTCGAGTCGTTCAGCATTGCGTTTTCTTGATCGGATTGAGAGTGATTTTTCAACCCGTTCGATTGTGATTATTATTCACCGCTTGCTCGATCCTGAATTGATGTCGTTTCAACTGTTTAAACATTATAAAACGATCACTAACTTAACCTTGCAGATCTATCTGCAATGGCCAACGTTAACAGGTACGCCGCTTGGACGGCATATAGCGCAAACCAATCAGCGTGAACGTTTTCAAATTAATCAAATTTTATCTGACGTTTTCCAGCTTGCTTATCGCGTATTAGATGTTGATTCAATCAAGCGTATTCATGCAGTGACTTCTTATGAAGAGTTACGAGCGTTACACGACAGGTGGGTGGTGGCGCAACACAGTATCAATTTTGTGCCCGATGCTAATTCCAATAAGCCTTACGTGATCCCTTTTGAAGGTAATAACAACATTGTGCCTATTCGCGATTATCAAGAACTTGAACAAGAGGGGATTGAACAAAATCACTGTGTGGCGATTTACCACAACCGGATCATTAAAGGCGAATATTTGGTGTATAAAATGTTCATGCCAGAGCGTGTTACCATTGGTTTAAAACGGCATTATTTCGTTAATGGACGAGTTAGTGGGACATATACAGTGGATCAAATCCAAGCCCGTAATAATAGGATGCCATCTTCTGAAACATTAGAGGCTGTTTATGGTTGGTTAGACAGTATGAAGTCAGCTAAGCCATAATACGGGTTGAATTTATTGGGTTACTCTTAAAGGAAAGCAATGCGGTTACTTCATTCGATAAAACGTTATGCCCCAACAGAAGAAAAAGCACCGCACTCTCACGACGATTTTGTACAACTTTTTTATATCCACCAAGGTTGCGGTATTGCTAGAACAGAGGATAAAAGCATACTGGCTGTTAGTGGACAACTTATTTGGGTGCCCCTAAATCACCGTCATCACTTGAAAGTGTTGAAAGATACCAGCTTAAGTATTATTCATGCTTCACCAGATGTTATTCCTCATTTTTACAATGAGATGGCGATCATCTCGACCAATCGCTTAATGGTGCAGGTGATGGCAGAAATTGAGTCGCAAGACATTGGCTGTGAGCAAGGTGCTGACAGCAATAGCGATGTTCAACACCATTATTTAGCGGTATTTCTCGATCAACTCAAGAAACAAAATTACCAGAGCGATGCTTATCAAAGTAATCATGATATTGATAAACGCTTGTTGCCGATTATTGAAGCGCTGACTATTGAACCTGATATTAAACTGTCTTTAGACCGTTTTGCTGAGCACTGTGGTGCATCTTCTCGTACTCTCAATCGTTTATTTATCAGCACATTTGATCAACCATTTCGCGAAATAAGACAGCAGTTGGTTATGGCAAAAGCATGGCAGTTGAGTCGCGCAGGTGTCGCGCATACAGATATCGCATTAGATTTAGGCTATAACAGCTTGTCTGCCTTTTCTCATGCCTTTAATCGTTTTAAACAACACAAAGCTAGCCAGAAGTTGGCGAAAAATCACAACTCGTTGTCGCTAGTTCAACAACAAGACTAAACACATCTGTTTAAGATAATGACATCAATTAAGGAGATTGTTGTCATGTCTTTACTACGTTTACTTTCTATCAGTTTATTAATGGCGTGCAGCTATTTCTTCGCCTCTGATATGTATGCACCTAGCTTACCTGTAATGTCTAAGGCATTGAATGTGTCATCGACAGCAGTACAACAAACGGTGAGCACGTTTTTCATTGCGTTAGGTTTAAGTCAATTAGTGTGCGGCGCTGTCGCAGAACGCTTCGGTCGTCGTCCTATCGCGATATTAGGTGCGGTGATATTTATCATCGGCTCAGCGCTTTGTTTACACGCTGATCAACTATCAGGTTTAATTATTGGACGTGCCGTACAAGGTATGGGTGTTGGGGCGTTGTTTTTATTATGCCGAACCATAATGCAAGACTCATTAACTAAAGAGCAGTTAGTGGATGTGATGTCATGGTTTAGTATTTTATTTATGTGTTTACCCGCGTCGACACCTGCAATTGGTGGCTATTTAGAAAGCCATTTTGGCTGGCATAGTAGCTTCTGGTTTATGTTGGGGTTAGCAGTACTGCTATTTGTGGTTATTGCCTTAGGTTTAAAAGAAACCCACTTAGAAAAGAATATTCATGCGACAAAACCAAGGGTTGTTGCTCGTGATTACTCCATGATTGCAACTAATCCGCAGTTCTTACGCTATTTAATCATGATGGTGATGGCGAATGGTGGTGCGCTGGTGTTTTATTTGATGGGGGCGTTTATTGCGAATGAACAATACCATTTACCTGTACAATATTTTGGTCTGTCTTCATTGTTGCTCATTGGTTGTAGTTTGTGTGCGCGTATTTTTTATATTCGTTTTCTAAAATATACCGCGACAGAAGGACGAATCATTAAAGCAGCAAGTTGTATTATGTTGCTTGGTGGGTTGACGATATTATCGAATGTGGTATTTCACAGCATGGCGACGATCATTATCGGCATGGGTATCTATTGTTTTGGCGCGGGTTTAACCACCTCTGTCGTGGCTGTCAGTGCGCTGTATTTATTCCCTAAGCATAAAGGACAAACGGGAGCGTTGTTTGGCTCATTACAAATGGTTGGGATCTTTACGTTAACCTTTATTGTGAGTCATTTAGCCAGTGTTGAATGGGTGATGGCATGTGTACTTACAACGATGGCATTACTTAATATGTCTGTACAACGCTGGTGGAATGATAACTCAGTCGTGTTGGCAAAAGCGTAAATAAAAAGCGCCTATTGGCTTGAAGGCAAATAGGCGCTTTTATGTATGCAGATTAATCTAAATCGCTACGTTTTAGGATTAAATTAGGATTCGGGCAATTATCTTGGTAAAAATCAAACTGCTCAGGATCAATCACACCAGGATAATCATTACTGTAATCACCCATGTTTTTGATGATTTGAAAATGCAGATGAGGCGCCCACCCCCCATTTTCTTCCGTGTTACCCACAGCTGTAAATTGTTGGCCTCGACTAATATGCTGACCAACAGTTAATTGCGATAAATACTCAGTCGCTGTATGTCCGTAAAGAGTATAAAAAACATGCCCATCGAGCACGTGTTTTAAAATAACAGTAGGGCCATAGTCACCGTTTGCTGCATGATTTGCGATACCATAAACTTCACCATCAAGTGGGGCATAAACAGGAACGCCAGCAGGTACGCCTAAATCAATCGCCATGTGAACAGTGCGATTAGGAGAGTCGGAAAAGTTCTCTTTATCTTGATAAATCAAGCGGTGTTCAGCATATCGACCAATGACTATTTGTGCATTGGTGGCAATGGCTTGTTTTACGATTTCATCAGCGAAAGTATGCTCGTCAGTTACTTGCTGCCATAAATGACTACTTGGTGTTAAATCGACAACGTATCCTGTATCGAATTGTAATTCTTTGGGTATCACAGGATGAAACTCATGTGCACTGAGTACATTTTCGAAAGGGGTTTTCGTTTGTGTCATGCTGCTTCCAAATCTGATTGTGTGTTTTTATTCGTGCTCTTCGTTGGTACCACCACCATTGCGGCAAGATAGCCGATGACAGCAATCCCCGTTGGTAATAATAAGTGCACATTGACCATCATAGCAGTCAAATAACCAGTTAATGTCCACGCCAAGCCAACCATTGCACTAGAAAGCGCCATAGCCCAACCTTGATCAATATCACTCGCGCGATCTGAGAGGGCAGTGATGTAAAGAGGAAAACATAACGCAACCATGGATGCTGTAAAGATCATCGCAACCACATGAGAGGTTGGGGTTGGAGTGATCGCAAGTAATAACATGCCAATGGCAGATAATGCTGTTGTTGTACGTAGTGCTGAATTAACTGAAAAACGCGATAAGATCAGACGTGGCAATAGTAATAGTGAAAGGATCATTACGACACCAATTCCCATCATAAAGTATTGGTAGAACTCACTTTCTACCGAAATATTCCATTTCTGCGGGAAGATAAAAGCAATGTTTTGGAAATAGAGGCTCCAGCTAAATTGGCAAATAAAAACGATAAACAAACAGTTCATTAAGCCTTTTTGACTACGTTTTAACGGCTTTACAAACGAGAAAGGGTTTTCTGTTTTTACAATGTGCTGAACAGGTAAACGTACCACAAACATCAAGATTAAACTGATAAGTGCAATGACGAGACAGGCATAAAATGGTGCTTGAGCGCCATAACTAGATGATAATTTACTGCCAAGTGCTGGGCCAAATGACATGGCTGCTGTCATAACAACGGCAACTAAACTCATCAATGTTGCTTTGTTTTTCCCTTCGCTGTTATCAGCCAAAATCGCTTGTGCAATAGGTTGGCTTGCCGAGCCTAAGCTGTTGATCATATTACCAACAAACAAAATGATCACCGAGCTCACCACAATCGCATAAATCGGTAAGGCGAAACCAATAGCTGCAATCATCAAACAAATGGTAATCACGGTCTTACGACTGAACTTATCGGCAAAACGCGCAATAAAAGGGGTAAAGAACATCGAAATAAATGGGGCGGCAGACATTACTGTACCAAACAACATACGACGTTGTTCAATTGGCATACTCTTGGCAAATTCCAACGAATGATCAGTTAAAAATAAGCTGACGTATGCAGGGATCGTAATAAAAAATCCGGCAGAACCAAGAAAGATAATGATGTATAGCGTTATAAGCGTAAATAAGGGCAACTGTTGAGCCGTGCGGTGTTGGTTGTGCATCTTATTCTCCCAGTGAATATGCGCGCTATTCTAATTCTCTTGGGGTAATTGGCAAACACTATCGTAAGTGTTGAAATTAATTTTTAACAATTACTGGTCAAAAGCAAACTTATGCAACTGAAAGTGATTCGCATTCAGATACTTGTAATTAACTATATTTTGTTTTGAGTTATCTACTGTCTACATTAGTAAGAAGCTAAGTGAGTTAGCTTCTTTTGGCGGAAAGTTTCCCTTAGCTATAGTTACCTGAGGGAGTTTCGAAGTAAGTTTTAAAAATATGTGTCCTTATACAATCTAATATTCATTAACTTATTGATGGAAAATTTAACTGTAATCGAAAAGGCTGCATGATAGGTGTTTTAAAGGCGGCTAAAAGTCGTATAAAGTGTTAGCCGATAACCCGGAATTTGAGTTATGGAGAACAGAGTGAACGTAAGGAAAGCGAACAAAAAAGACTCCGGTAAGTTACTAGAACTTATTGGGTATAAAGCTGAGTTTGACCGAAGTATGAAAGGGTTCAACGGCGAAATCTCCACAAATAAAGGCAAGATTGAACGAACCTTATTTGGCGACGTTCCGTTTGCTCACGCTTTGCTATTGGAAGTCGACGGCAAAGTTCTGGGTTTCGCCTTATTTCATTACCGCTATTCTTCCTTCCGAGGTGAGCCATCTATTTGGCTTGATGACTTGCTAGTTATTGGTAGGCATAGGTCAAAGGGGTATGGTGCCGAACTTATGCATGCTTTGAAAATTGAAGCAGGAAAGTCGTTAGCTTCTCACATTTCATGGACAGCTAGCCCCTACAACACCAAAGCCCATAATTTCTATAAGAAGCTAGGCGCAGAAGTTGAACGGATGGATGGTCAGCGTCCGTATTTCCGTTGGGCAATGTACGACTAACAAACGGTCAAGAAATCAAAATACCTTTCATAATCTGACAGAATCGCTTGGTGATCACATCTGAGTTAGCTACTAGGCTAACTCATATTTGCCCCAAAACGTGTTAGATCAAATACTCATTCATATCGTGTTAACGTGGTTTTGGATTAGTTTTATTTACTGTGTATATCAACAGTTATAATGAAACGTGGTGATTTTATCGTTTGAGTTCTGTTTTTAATAAGAAATATTTCTTGTTAAAAACAGAAGTGAAATCATAACCAATTGAAAATTATATCATTTAATGTTTCAGTTTGTATTTAATAAGACTGATCAAATACATTTCTTACTTTTTACACCCTCTTTTAAATCTTTAAATGTAAAAAATTGCCAGTAAGTTCATAATATGTAAAGATTATATCGAGTATGGTAAAGGTATTTTATGCGTGTATTTTTGCGCGAAAGTAAGTATGCTTATTAATATACTGTTAGGCGAATGGAGTTGCAATGATCTACGAAAGTGGAATTTTTAGAGTCAGAGAGCTTCGAGAAGCTGATGCAAACTCTTTGTTCAATATGTATTCAGGCTCATGCAGTTCAGCCAAGTACATATCGACATTGCCCCACGATTCAGTTGAAACCACGCTCTCGAAAATTAAGCATTGGCGAAAATTCTATTTAGAAAATGCTCCCAAAGTTTGTGTATATGGTGTTGCTTCGATTCCAGATGACTTTGTGTTCGGTTTAGTTGTTTTCGTGTTCAATGAACAATATGCTGAAATTCACTTTGGTATATCAGATAAATTTAGTAATCAAGGCATTGCATCTGAGTTGTGCCGCTCTGGTCTGCAGTACTTGAAAAGTTTAGGTGTAAAAGAAGTAAGAACAAATCCCTTTATTGAGCATCTCGCAAGCATAAGAGTTTTAGAAAAGTCGGGTTTCTCAAATCATGGAACACTCAAAAATCATGCACGGTTTCCGACTTTGGGTGATGGTCTTTTCAATTGTGCAGATATGCGTATAAGCCTTTGAAAATTCGCCTAACGAATAAGGATATGTGTCGCGAAGCCGACACCTATCCGAAGTGTTGGACAAGCCCAAGCTACCTTATTATAAGTAAATATTGGAAATATCATGAAGGGGAATGCCAAAAAGAAGTCGAGCGTTATCCTTGGTGTGAACCAATAATATTAATACCCTGATTTATAATAAAACCCTCTTTAATTCTGAAGCGTGAAAGCCATTATCCTTATTATTGAACGTCGGTTATTTGGGCCGAAATGTTCCTGTTAATTGCATGATATGTTGGCAGCAGGGCAAAAGGGTTAGGCTTTTATACGTATCGTTTTATACGTATCGTTTTATTCGGTGAGGGCAACGTCAGTTACCCAGCTAACATGAACATAAATTGGATCGCTTGAAGCTGTGTCTTATCATCACCACAAGCCGCAATAATGCCTAAACATGGAGATGAACCCTACTTTGTCTCCATCTCTCTTATCTCTATTCTCTTTCTTTTAGTACTCGAGTTATTCCTATATCAATTTAGGCGAGATATTTTTGATTTCTGCTAATGAATAAAACTGTTTATTTGTCCAGTTATAATGCAAATCGTAAATTTTGACGCTTAGATTTCGTTTTAAATAAGAAAAAATGCTTAATTATCTCAGCTTCTATTTATAAAGCATTGATATATAGGATGCTTTATTCATAGCTGTGTTTTTAATCCGACGGGTTAAAAACAGTTCTTACTTTTATCGTGAGTAATTAATCAATTGAGAGTGTTTTTTTGCGATTGAGGTAATAAAAAGAAATGTTTTTATTTATTAGAATGTTGAATATTTGCTGTATTAATAAAGCGTAAAAGTAAGAATGCTTATTAATATACTGTTATAGCGCATTCATGCTCAAGGAGAAGAGTCGTTGAAACAAAGCAAGAGTGAATTTTGGTCAGGCGAGGAATATGATGCACAGTATGGTGAAGATTATGCTAATGAAATCTCATTTCTACGTGACATATTAACTTCCCAACAAGCGTCATCGCTTCTAGATGTGTGTTGTGGAACAGGCATCGTCACGATTCCTTTATCCAATGAGGCTTCTCATGTAGTAGGTATAGATTTTTCAGGGGCAATGGTCGAGTTCGCTATAGAAAAATCCGCAACGATAAACAATATTTCATTCTATGAAATGGATGCGACCAATTTCGATATAGGCACCAAATTTGATGTAGTCTCTATGACTGGTAATGCGTTTCAAGCATTTATCTCTGATGCTGACTTCTTGTCCATGCTAAATCAGATTAAAAATCATATGGGTAACAATGGTACATTCATTTTTGATTGTCGGCTTCCATCCCCAGAGCATCTAGAAGTAACCAGTGGTTATGAGTATTGGTCTTCATATATAAGCCCGAAGGGGGGAAAAGTTAAAGTGTACGGCTGGGACTGTGTTCACCCTCATTCCAATGATACGATGCTTCATCACATCCGTAGGGATTACGAAAGTGGTGAGCAATACCATAGTGAAATAGAGCTCAAATATCGTTCAATAGATGAGATCGTTAACTGTCTAGAAAGTGCTGGCTTACAGCTAGTAGGACATTATTCCGACTGGAAAAAGACCCCTTTTACTAAAGTATCAAATAGTATCGTGGGTGTTGTAAAAGCGCTATGACAAATAAGGATATGTGTCGCGAAGCCGACACCTATCCGAAGTGTTGGACAAGCCCAAGCCACCTTATATAAGTAAATATTGGAAATATCATGAAGGGGGATGCCAAAAAGAAGTCGAGCGTTATCCTTGGTGTGAACCAATAATATTAATACCCTGATTTATAATAAAATCCTCTTTATTTCTGCAGCGTGAAAGCCATTATCCTTATTATCTAACGTCGGTTATCTGGGTCGAAATATCCCCGTTAATTGCATGACATGTTGGCAGCAGGGGCAAAAGGGTTGGGCTTTTATACGTACCGTTTTATTCGGTGAGGGCAACGTCAGTTACCCTGCTAACATGAACATAAATTGGATTGCTTGAAGCTGTGTCTTATCATTACCACAAGCCGCAATAATGCCTAAACATGGAGATGAAACCCGGCTTTGTCTCCATCTCTCTTATCTCCATTCTCTTTCTTTTAGTACTCGTGTTATTCCTATATCAATTTAGGCGAGATATTTTTGATTTCTGCTAATGAATAAACCTGTTTATTTGTCCAGTTATAATG
>NZ_PYNY01000041.1:0-23758 GCF_003026135.1 Photobacterium sp. GB-36
TTGTAAAAAGGCGACCGGCTCAATGAATACTGTTAATTCATCATAAAATGATGAATGAATTGACTGTGCTGATACTTACGTATCAATTGGTCACTAGTATCATTGATAAATCTTTCGACTTAACTTTCAACGAGTGCCCACACAGATTGCATGGTCAAATTGTTAAAGAACAATACTGATTTGGTTGCTAGCCAATGGCTTGCTCCGTGTCAGTGAGGTCGCATTATAGGAGTATTTTCTTTGCTGACAATATTTTTTTGATAAAAAAAAATCGTTTGAATATTTTTTATTCAAAACGACTTTTAAAAGTATTTATTGACAAAAATTTAGGCAGGTTAATCAAACTCACTGTAACGAGAAAATAATGTTTTTAACGCTACATTAGAAGTGTTACCCCATCTATCAACCCATTGGACGTCAACAGCAATAACTTTTGCATCAGCATTTGTTGATCCTGCCGGTTTCATTTTATCCTCTATCTCCCAACTTCTCTTAAATGTATATGAAGAGCCAGAGACAACAATGTTTTCTATCGGATAACTTCCATCAGCTAAAACAGGGTCATCAAAATATAAGGTATTTGTACCACCACTGATATTTGCTCTTGCTCTAAAAAACTCAAGCTTATCCTCTGCAAGTTGTAATGCCTCCAAAGAGTTCAATGCAAAATCAGCCTTTCTATCTATATATATTTGTAATTTCACAAGCCCTAGAACACCGACTGAAAGTACAACAAGAGCAATTAAACTTTCTAGAAGGCTAAATCCTTTTTGATTAGAAATCATGCCAAGATCCCTTTTCCCATTTTAACTGGGTGCTATGTTTTGTAACTTTTCCTTTATTATAAGAAGGAATAATTGAGCCATTAATCTTTATTGTCCTTCCTATCGCATCAATTCCAACGCCACCATCAATATATACGGAACCTTCAGCTAAAAAGGGCATCTGATCATAATCGGCTGTCAGATGACTTTGTAAAAAACTACCTGGAAGCACACCTATATCGGTACTTTCATTAAATAAATTTTCCCAAGCTGTAAGTACATCTAATGAAGTACTCACGTACTGATAGAGAATTCCATTAAAATAAGTAACTGCCTTTGTAAATAAAACACCATTAAATACAATCAACTGAACTGCTTCATCATTATTTGATTCAATAGCTGTTCCAAAAATAGCTCCTGTTAATGCACAGTTACCATCAATCCAAATACGTCTTTTTCCGTTTTTATAAGCATTATCAACCTTCGTATGACAATTTTTAATCCAGCCTCCTGATGTTTTATCTAAAGCATTATCACCGATAACAATACCGACAGTATCGTTTTTTATATCTTCCCTAACCGAGGCATGTTCTGATATATCTTTGTTAAATAGCGCCTTAAAAACATCAACTGTCTCATTCTCTAAAATATCCCCTCCTTTAACAGGAGTAATTGAAAAAGCACTTGGCGGTTTAGCAGGATCGAATAAATTAGAAAGATAGGCACTATTACATTCAAAAGAAGGAGCCCCTAATCCTCCACCTCCATGTGCGCTAGTTGTTGAATCGACTGTGAAAAAGTGTTCGTCAGTCCCTGATATTGATGCGACGTAATTTACCGTGCCACCAGATACAACAGACTTACACTTATATTTTCCATCAGAAGCTTTATCCTCTGTTTTATTTGGAACAAAGTGCTGAGAGCCTGTTAATTCAATAGAAGCGCTTGTTTCAATAGTACTAAGAACACCACCACCTCCATAACCAATACTTTTATTAATCTCTTGTATTGATCCATCAGAGCTATAACGACTTATCAATTGATATTCAGTATGCTCACCCACAGCTGGATAAGAGTTAATCATTAATGCAGACGAAGGTGCCAAATCATTACATACATGACTAAATGCTGATTCCGTAGGTTTTATATTTTTTTGCTTTAATTCAGTAAAAGCACACTCTAAACCACCTTCAGCATTCCAGAATGCTTGACGTTCTAATATAGTATTTTGAGCACGCTTGATTTGATAATAAACTTGTTTTGATGAAGCTAATGAAAATAGCAAAGATGCTATTAATAAAACACTAACAATAGATAAACTCACCATTCCATGCTGCTTTGTAATCATTGTATATTCCTTAATACAACAGAAACTTTCCCTGCATGCGTATATGTTGTACCAATCAAGGTTGCATCTAAAAAAACATCCACTTTCATTGCTGTTGATTGAGCGGTAGATATAATAGAAGTCGACACATTAAAATTATTAATGTTGATATTTTTATAATCAATCAATGATGCTACTTCTGCACCACTACATAAATTACTAAATGTAAAATCTGTCATAGTTGAGAGTGCAGAAGAGGAAGATATTTTTTGGCATATTTGTATTGTTTTAGTTCCAGCTGATGTGTTTTTTTGTTGGAACTTTATTCCTCGCCATTTCCCATTTTCATCTTCATATACAAAACCAATATTAGTAGCAGATGAGTCGATCGTTGAAGATGAACCTGATAGCGTTACAGGCTCATCAAGCGTAGTGGTATATCCCGCTCTACGTATTTCAGTTGCAATATGCTTTAATGTGTCATTTACATCTTGTTTAATCAGTAACTGAGATGTTCTCGCTACAGCCATCTTATTCCCAGCTATATATATACTCCCAACAGTAGCAATAGCGATTAAACTAATTGATGATGCAACAATTAGCTCTATTAGAGAAATACCTTGTTGTTTATATTTATTAGCATGGTTTAAATTCATAAGCACCTCCGCTAGTAACAGAACAGCTTCGAATTCTACCTGTCAATCTATTTAAAATAACTTGTACTTCTTTAGAGCTATCAGTTATGTAGAAATAAAACTGTCCAGTAGTATTTGGCGTTCCTCTAGACGAGTCCATCGTTAAATAGGAAGACATAGATACTTTAAAATTTATACCTTTATATTTGTTACCTAAAATAATTTGAATAGCATCAGATTTTGCATTTGATATTGTTGATGCAACTGAAGAGGCTGGTAGTAATGCTAATACCCACTGTCCATCATTATGATATTCAGTTATATCTCCTGAATCTCTAATATATTTAACTTTGAGAGGCTCATTTCTCATTACAGATTCGGATTTTGCTTGTAATAAAAAACCCTCTATATCAGCGCTAATATTTTTAACTTTATTTTTTTCTAATAATTGCGTGAATGAAGGTGCAGCAGTCATTAATAGGATTGATAATATACTAAGAGTGATCATCAGTTCTAACAGAGTAAAGCCATTAAATCGAAATTCACTACAATGTATACTATGTAAATAAGAATCCTTTTCGCGAGCCATTCCTCAAATCCTTTTTAATGCTGTCCTTGATCCTTAAGAACACCTTGATTCATAGATTAACATCAACGCAAAATAGCAAGGACAAGATAAAAATCAGATATCGAGGGAACTCGTAAAATAAAGAGATTAAGGATGATGACTACACAAAAAGGCGTGACTCTGATCGAAATGTTAATTGTAGTGGCGATCATAGGTATAGTAACAGCTATCGCCTACCCTTCTTATCAAAGCCATGTTCTAAAGAGCCATCGCAATAAAGCAATGGCTGACTTAGTAATGATTCAACTCAATATTGAAGAAAATAAAACGAAAGGTATTGCGTATCCTTCATCAGGATCATTATCTGCAAGTATCTGCAGCCAGTGTGATAATTCTGGTGAGCGTTATAATTATACGATTACAAGCACATCAACTAACTACAGTTTAACTGCGTCAAAAACTAGTTTGCAATCTGCAGATATATGCTCAAATCTAATATTAAAAAGTAATGGCGAAACATCTACTACTACAGATCAAGCTGATTGCTGGAAATAAAAAAGCCGACATCACGTCGGCTTTTAAAATTCACTGTTTAACTACTTTTAGTGAGTTAAATCATCAAAAAACTTCTTCACACCTTTGAAGAAACCTTCTGATTTTGGTTTGTGCTTACTTGCAGCCTTACCACCAAACGTTTCTTCAAGTTCTTGAAGCAATTCTTTTTGGCGTGAGCTTAAGTTAACAGGCGTTTCCACCACTAACTTACAAATAAGATCGCCCGTCATACCGCCACGAACAGAATCAACACCTTTACCACGCATACGGAACATACGACCGGTTTGCATTTCAGCGGGTACTTTCAAGCTGACACGGCCATCAAGGGTTGGAACTTCAACTTCCCCACCTAATGCCGCCATTGTAAAGCTTACAGGTACTTCACAATGTAGGTTATTGCCATCACGTTGGAAAATGTTGTGTTCTTTTACATGTACTTGTACGTACAAGTCACCTGCTGGAGCGCCAAATTCACCCGCTTCCCCTTCGCCAGTAAGACGAATACGGTCGCCAGTATCAACACCTGCAGGAATTTTAACGGATAACGTTTTGGTTTCTTCTACACGGCCTTCGCCATGACACTTATTACATGGATCTTTGATAATTTGACCACGACCATGACAGTGTGGACAAGTTTGTTGAACCGCAAAGAAACCTTGACGCATTTGTACTTGGCCAGCACCGTGACAAGTACCACATGTTGTTGCTGATGAACCTTTTTTTGCACCAGAACCATCACAAGAGTCACAACCTACTAAGGTAGGTACACGGATTTCTTTTGAACAACCGCGAACAGCTTCTTCTAACGTCAGTTCCATGTTGTAACGAAGATCTGAGCCACGCTGTGCGCGTTGTTGACGACGACCACCGCCACCACCAAAGATATCGCCGAACACATCACCAAAGATGTCGCTAAAGTCTGCACCGCCGCCGAAGCCGCCGCCACCGCCGCCCATTCCACCTTGTTCAAAGGCTGCATGGCCGTACTGATCGTAAGCTGCGCGTTTTTGGCCATCAGTTAGAATTTCATAAGCATATTTTACTTCTTTGAATTTCTCTGCTGACTCGTCGTCACCCTGGTTACGGTCGGGGTGGAACTTCATTGCTAAGCGCTTATAAGCCTTTTTAATGTCACGCTCACCTGCGTCACGGGCTACGCCTAGCACTTCATATAAATCACGTTTAGACATAACTTGATTGTCACCTGGCTAGATATAGTTACGGGCGTTAGAGTAACCTCAAACGCCCGTAATTTAAATAAGATGTTAATTAATAGATATTAATAACGTTCTTATTTGTTGTCTTTAACTTCTTCAAACTCAGCATCAACAACATCGTCGTCTTGCTTAGCTTGTTGCTCACCAGCGCCATCAGCTTGTTGAGCTTGTGCTTTCTGTTGAGCGATTTCCATTAGCTTTTGAGAAGCAGCAACTACAGCTTGAACTTTCGCATCAATTGCTTCTTTATCTTCGCCTTTACGTGCTTCTTCTAGTTCAGCAACAGCAGCTTCGATTTTTGCTTTCTCATCAGCAGGAAGTGCGTCACCCGCTTCTTCGATTTGCTTACGAGTACCGTGAATTAGCTGGTCAGCTTGGTTACGAGCAGTTACTAACTCTTCAAACTTTTTGTCGTTTTCTTTGTTAGCTTCAGCTTCTTGAACCATTTTCTCGATATCAGCATCGCTTAGACCACCAGACGCTTGGATAGTGATCTTCTGCTCTTTACCCGTAGTCTTATCTTTTGCAGATACGTTTAGGATACCATCAGCATCAAGGTCGAATGTTACTTCGATTTGTGGCATACCACGAGGTGCAGGCTGAATGCCTTCTAGGTTGAATTGACCTAGAGACTTGTTGAAGCTTGCTTGCTTACGCTCACCTTGAATTACGTGGATAGTTACCGCGCTTTGGTTATCTTCAGCAGTAGAGAACACTTGGTTCGCTTTTGTTGGGATAGTTGTGTTCTTCTCGATAAGCTTAGTCATCACGCCACCCATGGTTTCAATACCAAGAGATAGTGGAGTAACGTCTAGAAGTAGAACGTCTTTAACATCACCAGCAAGTACACCACCTTGAACAGCAGCACCTACAGCAACCGCTTCATCAGGGTTAACGTCTTTACGTGGCTCTTTACCAAAGAACTCAGTTACTTTAGCTTGAACCATAGGCATACGAGTTTGACCACCAACTAGGATAACATCAGTGATGTCACCAACAGTTAGGTCAGCATCAGCTAGCGCAACTTTTAGTGGGTCTAGAGAACGTTGAACTAGGTCTTCAACTAGAGATTCTAGTTTTGCACGAGTCACTTTGATGTTCATGTGCTTAGGACCAGTTGCATCTGCTGTAATGTAAGGTAGGTTTACATCAGTTTGTTGTGCAGATGATAGTTCGATTTTCGCTTTTTCTGCTGCTTCTTTTAGACGCTGCATCGCAAGAGGATCGTTCTTAAGGTCGATGCCTTGATCTTTCTTGAATTCTTCTACTAAGTAGTTGATTAGACGAGTATCGAAGTCTTCACCACCTAGGTGTGTATCACCGTTAGTTGCTAGAACTTCAAATGTTTTCTCACCTTCAACTTCATCGATCTCGATGATTGAAATATCAAATGTACCACCACCAAGGTCGTAAACAGCGATAGTGCGATCACCACCTTGCTTGTCTAAGCCGTAAGCTAGTGCAGCAGCTGTTGGTTCGTTAATGATACGTTTAACATCTAAACCTGCAATACGGCCAGCATCTTTTGTTGCTTGACGCTGTGCATCGTTGAAGTAAGCAGGAACTGTGATTACTGCGCCAGTAACTGGTTCGCCAAGGTAATCTTCAGCTGTTTTCTTCATTTTTTTAAGAATTTCAGCAGATACTTGAGGAGCAGCCATTTTTTGGCCTTTTGCTTCTACCCATGCATCACCGTTGTCAGCCTTAACAATTTTGTAAGGCATGATTTCGATATCGCGCTGAACTTCTTCGTCTTCAAAACGACGACCGATTAGACGCTTGATTGCGAATAGTGTGTTTTCAGGGTTTGTTACTGCCTGACGTTTTGCTGGTTGACCAACTAGCGTTTCACCATCTTGAGTGTAGGCAACAACTGATGCTGTTGTACGCTCGCCTTCTGCGTTTTCGATTACACGTGGTTTGTCGCCGTCAAGTACTGCTACACAAGAGTTTGTAGTACCTAAGTCAATACCAATGATTTTACCCATCAGACTATCTCCGAAATTCGTTATATTTATTTGCTACACCTAGAACGGATTCTAAGGTTAGCGGTTCGGGCTTTACCCGTGACAAATATGTTTAATGTCTTATGACTACTAAATAAGGCCGCCAGAATGCTTTTCAAGGGTAAAACAAAAATATTTTCAAAAAAAATAAAAAAACCCACCGAAGTGGGCTTTTATACGCTAAAAGATAACAGTTATTACGCTTGAGTATTTACGTTACCTGCCGCAGCTTTAGATACCATCACCATTGCAGGACGGATCACACGGCCATTTAGCTCATAACCTTTTTGCATCACCATCATTACAGTATTTGGTGCAAAATCAGTGCTTTCTTGAATAGCCATCGCTTGGTGGAATTCAGGGTTAAACGCTTCACCTTGTGGGTTAATTTGCGTTAAACCAAATTTAGCAACGGTATCTGTCATTGTTTTAAGCGTTAGCTCAACACCTTCCATCATCGCTTTTGATGATTCATCAGTCTTGTCTGCCATCTCAAGTGCACGCTCAAGGTTATCAATAACAGGTAATAGTTCTTCTGCAAATTTGTTTAATGCGTACTTACGTGCTTTATCAATTTCTTGCTCTGAACGACGACGAATATTTTCGCCTTCTGCGCGTGCACGTAATGCTGCATCTTTCGCTTCATTAGCTTGTGCTTCACTTGACAGTAACGCCGCTTCTAGCTCAGCAATGCGAGATTCGTATAGTTCTTGTTCTGATTCAACAAACTCACCCTCTACAGCTTCTACTTCAACAGCGTCAACTGCATCATTTAGCTGCTCATCCTGTACATTGTGGTTTTTGTTAGTCATGCGTTGGTTCTCCGCCAAGATAATTGGGTATGTATAATCAGCAGTAGGCTATTCTACGCCACTACTTTTCAACAGTCTTGGGCATATTATGGGGATGAAGTTCAATGATTCAACCCAATATTGATAACAAACAGCGACAAGTTATTTTTTCTAAGGCTATACTGCCCTCACTATTAGATGTTGGAACAAAGAGATGACGCGAATTTTTGACACCATTGCGTTAATAGGTAAACCACGTAACCCCGATGCATTACAGACTCACATGAGCCTATATCAATGGTTAGTGGCACAAAACTACACCGTGTTACTCGATCATCGTCTATCAGATGATCTTGAGATCCCTGAACAGTGTTTTTGTGATTTGCTCACCTTAGGTGAAAAAGCCGATCTTGCCATTGTTGTGGGTGGTGACGGTAATATGCTGGGCGCAGCACGTGTTCTCTCTCGTTTTGATATTTCCGTCATTGGTGTGAACCGCGGTAACCTTGGTTTTCTTACCGATCTTGACCCAGATGATTTTGAAGAACCGCTTAGTCGAGTACTCAAAGGCGAATTTATAAAAGAAGATCGCTTCTTGCTTGAAGCAGAAGTGCATCGTCATGGACAAGTTAAAAGTCGAAATGCCGCATTAAATGAAGCCGTACTTCATCCAGATAAAATCGCTCATATGATCGAATTTGAAGTCTACATTGATGATTGCTTTGCTTTCTCACAGCGTTCTGATGGGTTGATTATTGCGACACCAACAGGCTCGACGGCTTATTCATTATCAGGCGGTGGTCCAATCTTGTCACCGAGTTTAAATGCGATAGCCCTGGTGCCAATGTTCCCACATACGCTTTCTTGCCGCCCCTTAGTGGTTGATGGCGATCGCTGTATTAAGCTGCTGGTTTCACCTAACAATGGTAGTACGCTTGAAGTCAGCTGTGATGGGCAAGTCTCTTTACCTGTTAGCCCTGGTGATGAAATCCACATTTACCAAAGTAAAGACAGGTTACAACTGATCCACCCCAAAGATTACAGCTACTACAACGTGCTAAGAGGAAAGCTAGGTTGGTCAAGCCGTCTTTTCTGATCCTGAATTATCCTTCAGTAGAATAAAAACTTTCATAAAGCCAGCCTCGTACTGGCTTTATTTCTATCTGCATTTCATAAACTTAACCTAAATCAAATTTTTCAGCATATTTTTTCACCCAACACTTTACTGGTTATAGATACAGTATATACTGTATGTAAAAACAGGTGTTGATTTAAACAGGTGAACACATGCTGGCACACATGACTATCTCTAACTTTGCCATTGTTAAAACGCTTCAATTTGAACTTAAACCCGGTATGACCACCATTACAGGTGAAACGGGGGCAGGTAAATCCATCGCGATCGATGCACTTGGCTTATGCCTTGGTGATCGTGCAGAAGCAACTATGGTTCGTCCTAATGAAGATAAAGCAGAAATATCTGCCGCTTTTTTACTGGCCAATAACCAAGCCGCTCGACGTTGGCTAGAAGATAACGATTTAATGGATGGCGAAGAATGTATCTTACGTCGTGTGATCACCAAAGAAGGTCGCTCTCGTGGCTTTATTAATGGCAGCCCAGTCCCTGCTTCACAGCAAAAAGCATTAGGGCAATTGCTGATCAACATTCACGGACAACATGCCCACCAGCAATTAATGCGCCCTGAATATCAGCAGCACATGCTAGATCAATATGCAGGCCACCATTCGTTACTTGATAAAACCCGTAAAACGTATCAACGCTGGCGTCAAGCGCATAATGAATTAAAACGCTTAACCCAAAGCCGCGAAGAAAACGAAGCACAAAAACAACTATTACAGTATCAAGTAAAAGAATTAGATGAGCTCGCACTCGGTGAAGAAGAATTCAACGAGATAGAAGAAGAGCACAAACGCTTATCAAATAGTGGTGAATTAGCGGTTGCAAGCCAAACGGCATTATCAATGCTTTATGACAATGACGATGGTAACGCGCTGCAACTGCTTCAAATGGCATCTCAACAAGTGTGCAATTTAGGTGAATATGACAATAACCTAAATGTGATCCCACAAATGCTTGAAGAGGCCATTATTCAAGTACAAGAAGCAAGCCAAGAACTCCGCAGCTATCTTGATAATTTGGATATGGATCCACATCGCTTGATCTATTTAGAAGAGCGCTTAGCTAAAATCATGTCGATGGCGCGTAAACACTACGTGATGCCAAACGAATTATACCAAAAGCATCAAGATCTACTTAAAGAGTTAGATAACCTTGATTGTAGTGATGAACGTTTAGAAGAAATGGCAGAAAACGTAGAAGCATTACGCCAAAAGTGCCTTCTGGCTGCCGAAAAGCTAAGCAAAAGTCGCCAACGTTATGCGAAAGAGCTAGATCAAAAGATCTCTGAAAGTATGCATACGCTTAGCATGGAACACGGTGAATTCTCGATTAATATCGCCAGCGATCCTGAACGTATGCTAAGCCCTATTGGTTATGACAGTATTAGCTTTTTAGTTTCAACCAACCCAGGTCAGCCTTTACAGCCGCTAGGTAAAGTCGCATCAGGGGGTGAGCTTTCACGTATATCACTTGCAATTCAAGTGATCACAGCGCAAAAAGTAGAAACACCAAGTCTAATTTTCGATGAAGTCGATGTGGGTATCAGTGGACCAACCGCTGCGATTGTCGGAAAAATGCTAAGAACCTTAGGTGAATCAACCCAAGTCATGTGTGTCACACACTTACCGCAAGTTGCAGGTTGTGGTCATCAACACATGTTTGTGGCGAAAAAAACAGCGGAAGGACAGACAGAAACGAATATGCGCCCGCTAACAGAAGAAGATCGTATTACTGAATTAGCGCGCCTGCTTGGTGGCAGCGAAATTACAGAACGAACATTAGCCAATGCAAAAGAGTTACTCATTGCAGCTTGATTAAGTTTCGCTTATTTTGCGGTTATGAAATAAACTAAGACACAGATGCAACTATTACGAGAAGTAATAGTCGAATATCAAAATTATTTACTTTTTTTCTTTACCGCTTTTTACTTCTGCATAGACCTTGTTTATCATCGCAGCAGTTAAAGCTAAAAAGCCAGGATGCTATGACTTGGAAAAATATTGCAGCCCTAACCCTAGCGTTGGGCTTACTTAGTGGCTGTTCAATCGCTGAACGTTTGGTCTATCGTATTGATATAGACCAAGGCAACTACGTAGAACAAAAAAGCGTTGATATGCTTCGTGTCGGTATGACAAAAGCACAAGTTCAATATGTTCTGGGCACACCTATGTTGGTAGACCCAAGTTACCCAGACAGATGGAACTATATCTTCTATGAAAAGAACGGCCATGATAAGCCGATCCAGAAGAATCTGATTTTAACTTTCAACCCACAAGCCCAGCTTGTTAGTATGAAAGGAGATTTCAAACAAGGTGCTAACTTCATGGATCCTATGAATCAATAGCCTTGTTATACGCATAACAAAAAAGCTCGCTGATGCGAGCTTTTTTATATCTAAAAAATGGCTATATTAAGGTTTATTTGTTTTTATCCGCTTCTAATTTAGCCTGCTCTGCGCGCTTACGGCGGATCTCACGGGGATCTGCAACTAATGGGCGATAAATTTCAATTCTATCCCCTTCCCTTGCTGTACTATCTAGCTTCACATTTCGGCTATAAATCCCAATTTTATTCTTCTTTAAGTCAATATCAGGATACATGGCTAAAATGCCAGATTGTTCGATTATTTCTTGAATGGGCGTATCAGCAACAACTGCTAGTTTTAACACGCGCTGCATATTGGGTAATGCGTAAACAACCTCAACATGGATTAATGGTTGATCAGAATGCATAAACTTCTTTTGCTCGCTGAGTAAAGGCCTGTACCATACTACCGGTTAGATCGCGGAAAATTTTACCAAAAGCCGCATCTATCAAACTGCTAGTAAATTCAAATTCAAGGTTAAGCTCAATTTTACATGCCGTTGAATCTAATTCTGTAAACGTCCACCCACCCACTAACTTACGGAAAGGGCCATCGACTAACTGCATATTAATTTGATTAAAATCGACCAATTTATTATGCGTAACAAATGTTTTTCGAATACCCGCCTTCGCAACATCAACCGATGCCATCATATGACTTGTCGAACTTTCAATAACTTTACTGCCAGCACACCCGGGTAAGAAAGCTGGATAAGATTCTACATCATTTACAAGTTCAAACATTTGCTGGGCACTAAACGGAACTAGTGCAGAGCGACTAATCTGCGGCATAGTTTCTCCTTCATCGAACAGACAGCTCTTTAGGCTCAAAGCCATTGCGCTTAAAGAGACGGCACTATAATACCATTACTCAGCGATCTGCCAAAATAGCTATTGTTACAAGCTTTAAATATGGTAACTTCAATAGCTTATTCGACCAGAAAAATCACCTATATTAGATTTTGTTCTGGGACAGCAACAATGACTCGATGAGGTCAACATGGCTAAAAAACCAAAAAAAAGTAGCAATACGATTGCCAAAAATAAAAGCGCTCGATTCGAATTTGCCATCGGTGATGAATACGAAGCCGGTATGGTTCTACAAGGATGGGAAGTAAAAGCTATCCGTGACGGTAAAGTAAACATGACAGAAAGCTATGTTTTCTTACGTAACGGTGAAGCCTTTATTTCTGGCTTAACCATTTCTCCATTAAATGCAGCATCGACCCACGTGGTTGCCGATCCAACACGCGTACGTAAGCTATTGCTTAACCGCCGCGAACTTCGAAAGTTAGCGGATTCAGTAAACCGTGAAGGTGATACTATCGTTGCCCTAAACATGTACTGGAGCACCTCTTTTGTAAAAATCAAAATTGGTACTGCTCGTGGTAAGAAATTGCATGACAAACGTGCTGATAGTAAAGCGAAAGATTGGCAGCGCGACAAAGCAAGAATCTTGAAGGGTAATAACCGTTAAGTTACTTAGTACAACATGATGTTAGCATTTGAATAGTAATCAATCACTTGGTCATTGAATTATAATATACCTGTTGACCTAGTTAATTATTCTGCTAACATCAAACGCATCTGGGGCTGATTCAGGATTCGACAGGATCACGAAGGCTTGTGGAGCATGTCGAGGTGCGGTTTGCCTCGTTAAACAGCCGCAAAAAAATAGTCGCAAACGACGAAAACTACGCACTAGCAGCTTAATACCCTGCTAAGAGCGCTCCTGCCCTAGCTTCCGCTTGTAAGACGGGGAATAACAGGGGTTCAAACCCAAACGAGATAGCGAGGGATTCTTTGACTAGAGAGATGAACCGCGAAATAGAATTCTGGTATGTATTAGCATAGCGTGTCAATTCGCAGTGTGGATACGAGAATAAAGATTGACTAAACATGTAGCGCCATCTGTTAGACTGATTTTGGACGCGGGTTCAAATCCCGCCAGCTCCACCAAATTCGTATACGAAGACGTCCTAGGACGTCCAGAGAGCCCGCTAAGGCATTGCTTTAGCGGGCTTTCTTGTATCTATGGCTTCCTAAGGCGTCCAGTCGCATCTTTGATTTATGGGTACACTGAAAGGTACACTAAATTTAACGTAGTAATTTGGTGTACCCATTATGGCAAGAACAACTACAAGGCTAACAGATAAGGAAATCAAAGCCGCTAAACCAAAAGAGATATAATATACGCTCTCTAATGGTGATGGACTTCGTTTTAGAGTTTAAACAAACGGCTCTAAACTGTGGTTACTCAACTACACTCATCCTATAAAGAAACGTCTTACCAACCTAAGTCTAGGTAAATACTCCGATCTCTCATTTGCTATCGCCCGTAAGGTATCGCCCCTCAAGAAGATAAAAAACGGAAACAACAAGAACACAAAATCATTCATCAATACACTTTACTTAATATCGCTAAAGAGTGGTTTGAGATTAAGCAAAGTGGCATTACACCTGACTATACTGTTGATATATGGCGTTCACTTGAGCGACACATCTTCCCTAGCCTATCGTCGAATACGCCGATTGAAGCAAAAGGCAGTCTCGAAACAGTAAAACGATTAGTACAGCGTTTAAATGAGATAATGGATTTTGCAGCCAACTGTGGTTTAGTTGCGGCAAACCCACTAACAGGTATCAAAGCTGCATTCAAAAAGCCTAAGAAAGAAAACATGGCTTCCCTCAAGCCAAGCGAATTACCTGAACTCATTATTTACTAAATTCGTCGCTGTAACGGCTTCCCTTTACCGTGGTTTAACTCATTATCGTTTGATTGCATTTTTATCATAAAAAGTGTCTATGGTGCTCAGACCGAACCAGTCACTCACTTTACCTTCTGCATAATTGATAAAACGAGCTCACACCATTGCCTCTTCGTAGACTTTTTCGACCTCAGCAAACTTAGTGACGCTCTCTAGGCGAGTTAACGTGGTTAGTTTCATCGAGTTTTTCATTGGGCGATGTGGCACGTTGGTCACTGGCGTTTGCAGCGTTAGCGGTTTTCCGAGTTCAAATAAATAATACAAATCAGCAGAACCTGACTTCTTACCCGCTTGCTCTTCGGTAATGGTGTAGCGTGGTAACACTGTGACTCGTTTAACCGGCCAAAGTTTGTCAATTTGCTTGGTTGAACTTTGAGTGTCTGAAGTAGACGCCAACGCTAAATAACGAATTTCCTCGGCAATATGCTGCTTAAATTTCTGCAAAAACGTACTTTGAGGAAGGTGATACCACTGCGCTGTACCTTGCTCAAATTTTTCAAAGTAGCCATTATCACGGCCACGTTGCCCACTCAATGCCACGGTCATCGTCAAATCAGGGTACAGCACTTGGCGCATGCCGTAATAAGGTATGCGTGCTGCTTCTTGTACGTAAAGCCTTTCCGCCATGCCAGCCACAGGGTACATCACCTCATTGTCTTTCCCTGTTTGTGCGTTCGGTGCTGTGCCAATTTGGGCTTGCAAGAACTCTAGCAACCACTGGTGACCGGAATACCCGCTCTCAGTCTGGCTAGGCAAGAGTGCAAACGCACCAATACCCACCTCTTCTATTGCGGCTGCGTAGGGGTTGGGTTTTGTGGCTTGATCAAAAAAGCCTGGGTATAAAGCAAATGCACCAAAAACAGGGCGACTTTTCTTGATAGGCTGACCTGTGATTGAACTGGATGAAAACTCAGATAAGCGCGGCTCTGATAAACGGATCAGAGCATCACGATAACGATGCATTTGGTTGATGGCATCGTCCGGTACGTAATCCGTACTTTCAATATTTTCATTGCTGTCATCAAAGCGGTTTTTATCGGTCTTAATACGGTACTTGGCATCAAACAGCCAAATAAACTGCTTTTCTTCTGATGAGCCCGAGTCTGCTTTTGTTAAATGGGCGCTTTTAGGCAATGTCACTTCCAACACAATATCCGGCTCTTGGTTAACCAAATACGAGCGTATTGATTTGCCCTTTTTGGTAAATTTAGGCTCGTGTGCCAGCCTAGCGGTCACGCCATCACTGCGCTTAAAGCGAAAGGCACCGGCAAAGCCATCTTTAAGTTGGTACTCAAAAAAGTCATTTGGGGCGAGCTTCGTCGCACTGTTTTTCACCAATTCAAAGCCAAGGTCCTGCTCTAAAATCTGTTTCAAACACAAAAAGCACCACACTTCGTAAATCTCAGCCACTGATTTCATTGAAATGCTCGACTGATTACCAAACACATCTAAATAAAATTTCAGCTCCTGCCAAACGCGATACACCGCGCTATAACCGGTTTTTTGCTGGAGCACTAACGACTCACGGTTTAATCCTGTGTATGCACCAACCTCTTTTAAAAAACTTTGACCTAACACTTTTTGCAGCGGTTGTTGCCAACTATGTAGTTCATTTAAAAATGAATCCGACAACCGTTGCCGTTCTGGTGCTTGGTTACTTTTCCTAAGCTTTTGTTCAAACTCCGCTAATTGCCGCTTGCTTTTACTCACCGCCATTTTGATAAAGCGGTTTTCTGGGGTATCCACACTCAGTTGCTTTTTTTCGACTGCATAGCGTTTATCGTACTGGCCATTAGCAAAGTCTTGCTTGACTTGCTCCGCTAACTTATGAGGCAAACGGGCTTTTAATTTGGCCGCTTTGATATTGGTAACCGTCGGTTGCAAACGGCTATGCGGTGCAGCACAAATTACTTTTAAGCCTTGCTCAAAACGCTCCTTTAACGCGGCAAAATTAGCCAACCACATCAGTGGAAAATGCCCACGATGCTGGCTAGTCGCTGCGTCTTGTTCCGTTTTTTCTACCAAACTAAAGCGCCAAAGAGGGTAAACTTTGTCGATGGTTTGGTACATAGCGGGTAAGTCTTGGTGCAGTGCCATTTTGGTTGGCAGCACTTCAAAGGCAATGTGCTGAGTCTGTGTTTTGCCATTCAGCTCAAAAGTGAGTGGCAAGCGCAACCAACCTACATCATTGCCGGTATTGATGGTGCCGGTTAAACGTGCGGGCACCACACCCCTTGCGGTTTTTACTTCGGGAGCAAAACGAAACGCCTCATTCACGCTTTGGCTGCGATGGGTTAACCGCGCATTAGTGACTTCACTAAAAAAGACCCATTCAAACTGGTACTGAGTATTCTCAAAAAACAGCGGAGAATTTAATGTCAACTCAGCGTGTTTCGCTAAGCCATTGGCAACAAGGCCACTATCATCTAACGCACTTGTATCTATACCGTCTGCAACTAGCCCTTGCGGTTCAATGACACTGCTCAGTTCAGGCGCAAAGCGCAATTCGTAGCTAGGTTGTACATCATTAGTGCTCGCCCTGTGCGCCATTGTATTCTGGTACACGCTCAACCGCTGGCTAATATCATTCGCCCAAACCGAAAACTCAAAGTCAGGGGTCTGTAATCGTATTAACTCTGGCATTCCTTACCACTCCTTACGCCATAGCTATGCTGGTTTTGATTATGAGTTACATTCATTGCAAAAGGCATAAAACAGCACCGACTCATTAAGGCCAGAAACTGGTGAAGGTGGCACTGGCTAATCGAGCGCTCATCCATTGTAATTTCGCTTTTGAACGGCAAGGTATACGTAGCACTTTTTGCTCATCTGCATCATCCCCCTCTATCGCTTTCTCGCGATACAAGTCAGGGCGTTGGTTTGCTTCGTCTGTTTCAGACGCGAACCAAATGGGGGCTAACTGGTCTGCCAGCACAGTGCTAAGTTCTTCCAGCAAATCCTTGCGATTTGATGTAGTCAGTTTGTCGGTATCGCCTTCTATACGCGGCAGAACCTTACACATCATAAAGTCGTCCCATACGGCTTTTAGGGTCAGCTCATCTTGTGGTTGGCTGCTGGCCACAGCAAGAAGAAGTTCATTTAAAGCACGAAACGCTAATTCAAATGGCGTATTTTTTAGTACAGCATTAACGGCAGATAAAAACGCAACAGTCTTTGTACCATCAGCATCAAAGGTATTGGCTAAGTCTGTTTTGCTGGCGTTTGACCAAATAGGATAACTTAGGCGTTTATTGCTGCTGGTTGGAGTGAAAAAGTCGTTATAGTCGTTAGGGAAAAACGCACCAAAATCAAAGCTCAGCGCTCGGTCAATCACTTTACGCGAAAAGCCGTGGGTGGTTTCATCCATATTCACCGTGCCCGCGACCAGCAGGTTAAACGGAATACCCAAACCATATTGGCAAATATGTGCCCACAGCTCATCGTATTGCACACCATCAAAGCCTAGCGCTTCACGCAGCTTTTCTTTATCCGCAACTTCTTTAATGGTGGCGGGTTTTAATAAGGCATCACTGCTGTAAGTAAAGCTGTCATCTGTCCAACGCCATTCGCGGGTTTCCAGTACCGATAAATAATCAGCAAAGTACTGCTCAACAGGGGCAAGGTTCATTTCATCCAAACACAACCAATAAGGTAATACCTGTTCAAGTGCATCACGCTCACCTGATACCACTAAGCGTTTACCTAGGTCTTTGTTCTCTTGCACCTCAACGGTTAAACCACTATCAGCAATTGCACGCCACGCTTTGGCGATAAACTGCAATACATCAGTGGTGATGTATTCAGCAGTGCCGTTTAAACGGGAGATATACCCCATCAAATCACTCGGCTCATGCCAGTCGGGGCGCACCGAGGTTAAACAATAGGTTTCATCAAACTGCCCTGAAGTTTTTGCTTGTTCACGCACAAAACGGGTTTTACCTGTACCTGAGATGCCAGCTAGGAGAAGGAAGGGTTTGGAAAGAAGCTGTGCATTACTAACAGCCTGTCTTGAATGCGAATTAGTCTCTAGATTTACATCTGCATATATATCTAATAGCTCTGTTAGATCAAAAGTAAGAGTATCTTCATCCGGCATGTTGTCTAAAGGATAAAATTTTGCGCCTGCTGAAGCCCACTCATACGACTTGCCTAATGTCGTATTAGAGCGTAAATCAACGTTCTGATCCCAAGCATTAAGTCTGTTATCCAACCCCCTAATGCTATTGCGCAGCTCCTCCGCTTTCTGTTTTGCCTGAGCTGTTCCATATTGTTTTTTGAGTTCTGTGGTTCCAAAGCCCAGCGAAAGATAAACACCACTACCGTCTGAACGGAACAAATAAACAGGATAAATACCGGACTGTGTTGACTCTGTTATTGACGGATTGAGGATCGACAGCCAAGGCACGTCTGCCCAATTTCCAGCGCCAGCACTTGCTTTTATTAAATAATTATTTGGAGATGGCAGTTTGTTTTCTATTGCTCTAATTAAATCTTGTCTTAGTAAAGTAGCTATTGGATGACCAGTAAACTGCTCATTTTTAGCTTGTTTCCAGCCACCAGCTATTTCTGTTAAAAGTTGTCTTAAACTCATACTTACCCTTTATACTAAGACCAAGAAATTTTGGTATTCCAATTCTATTTTATTTTTATATATCATGAAGATAACAACCTTACAAAGACATCTAATGTTTTTAGTGTTCTCGACACATTATTCACCGCCCGTTCAGTAAGTGCTGCCCGCTCAATTCCTTCTTTGGTCCGTTCTCTTATACGATTTCGTTCAAACTCGGCAAAAGCTGCGAACATCTATAGCATTAGCTTTCCTTCAGCACTGTATAAATCGGCAACGGTAAATCTAAGCAAACGACCTTATCCCCTTTTGGGGTTAATACATTAATCGTATTATTGCTTCCACTGATCCTGAAACCGTGTCACTCACTACACATGAATCAGAAACATCATATTCTTTTTAACGAATTGCAATAATTTTATTTTGTGTTGTTTGTTCTATTGTAGATACTCGACAATAAGAAAAAGTACGCATATTCATTAAACTCCCTCTAACTGGTATCAATAAATGGAGTAACTAAGCGAATAAAATATATGCCCTACCTATGCCCATTCCCACCGACGATATAGCTTTTAATTTGAAGACGAACACATAACCAATACAAAAAAGTTACCCGTAATACAATTCCAATTCATAGCATTATATTTCCCTCCTCACGCAACATAAAATGCGGCCTCGCTGATTACCTCACACATAAAACTTATCTAAAACATATTTTCATTAAGGGATAAATATTGAAAGTATCAACTCTTGCTCTTGCGATATTATCAACGCTACTGCTATCTGCCTGTGGAGGAGGAGGCGGTGGCTCTGATTCAGATAACACAACCACAGCCCCAACTCGTAGTATTCAAGGTAAAGCCATTGATGGTTATGTCAAAGGTGCCACTGTCGGTTTAGATTTAAACTTTAACGGTAAATTGGATGCAGGAGAACCAACAACAATCACAGGCGACAATGGTGCGTATATTTTAGATATCAAATCAAATAGCGATGCTTCTTGTGCTGACTATGTACCCACGATTGTTGATGTTCCTGTTGGTGCTATCGATGAAGACCTTGGCGTAGTCGAAACGGCATATACCATGACAATTGCGCCAGCGATATTCATACCTAGTGACAAAGATATTCGTGATATCACGCCGCTAACAACGATACTTTGGGACAATATTCAACGAGATCTCGAAACCAGTAATCTAGGAATGCTTAGCTGCTCAACTATTCAAGAACAATCTGAAACTCGCGAGCGTATCAGTGGGATGTTGAAAGAGCAGGAGTACCGTTTACAGCTTCGCTTCAACGTACCTGTAAAAGAGCTATACAGTGATTTCATTGCATCCGGTAATACAGAGTTAGCTTCTAGCGCTGCTAACCTTGTAAAGGGAATGCAGTTATCTTATGAAGAAACACGTGTAATGTTACAAGATCCAAATGTGGTATATGCAGACGTTGAGTATATGCAAGGGCATTGGAACCACATGATGGAAGACGAAACTAACTCTACTCATTGGCATCGTGTAACAAGAGTCCAATACAAAGACAAATCAACCACCGCACGTATCGAACGCATGTCAGATGACTTAACCACTGTAGTTAAAACAATGGAAGATTCAATGAAGCGCGAACGGACTGAACGCGATCTTACATTGCTTGAAAACTTTGCGATTGAACCTGACGGCTGTAACTCTGTGATTGAAGTGGTACAAGCATCGACTGATGGCTACGGTTTACGTAACCAACATCATACTGCTGACATTACCTCTTTACAGGACTGCCAAGATGTAACGAACTCGACCTCGTTAACCGCTCAAACTATTTTAACTTTCCGCACGAATGGCCTAGAGCACATCGGAAAAATAGACGAAGGTGGACAATTTAGGTTCGATGAGAAAGATATATATACCAATCGCGATTTGGCGTTAGCTTTTGAAACAATGTCCCCTGAGGAGTTAGATCAATACAACTACATTTCTCAAGACTTTACCGATTCATTAACACACAACTCAACATCGGCACTACGTAACCAAGCAACCAATCTAGAAGATCGTTACATCTGGATTGACCGCGATCTCACTCAAGGACTATGGAGTAAGATAATTCAATTTAAATCAGGTATTTACGAAAACTATTGTTCTGACGATGGTACTACGTGGACGCCAACAGATGTTATAAGTAAATGCATGAATAGCTCTGTAGAATAAACAATAAAAACAGATAATTATTTCATAAGATCAACGTGAACTAATTACAAACATTTAAAAGGCGACTTCTTAGGAAGTGGCCTTTTTTGTATCTGATTTTGTCATTTCTTTTCTTATTTTCTTAACGCAAAGAGCATCGAAATATTGAACGCCTGAGTGTTAAAGATCCTGACTGCCATTACCCTTTTATTTCAATAACAGAGCCAGATCTCGTCCCCCCCTAAACTAAAGCTATTCTTTATCTTCTCCCGTTAACCTCGATCTAAACATCTGTTTAAAAATAATCGTTCAACCTAATAGGTTTAAGCTATTGAATGTATCGGCTATAACGATTTCCTAAATTTTGCTGTTTTAACAATAATGGCTTCAGAGATTTGATTTGCACTACAGCATAAAAACTTAAAATTATAGTTAAAAGGATTCCATCATGATCAACACAGAAATCAAGCCATTTAGCGCAACAGCTTACAAAGAAGGCAAATTCGTAGAAATCACTGAGAAAGACGTTTTAGGTAAGTGGGCGGTATTCTTCTTCTACCCTGCTGACTTTACTTTTGTATGTCCAACTGAGCTTGGCGATCTAGCTGACCATTACGCAGAGCTTCAAGAGCGCGGCGTTGAAGTATTCTCTGTCTCTACAGATACTCACTTCACTCACAAAGCATGGCACGACAGCTCTGACACTATCGGTAAAATCAACTACTACATGGTAGGCGACCAAACGGGTAATATCACAAATAACTTCAATGTTATGCGTGAAGGTCAAGGTCTTGCAGACCGCGCAACTTTCCTCATCGATCCACAAGGTGTTATCCAAGCAATGGAAATCACTGCTGAAGGTATCGGTCGTGAAGCTGATGATCTAATGCGTAAAGTGAAAGCAGCACAATATGTTGCAGCACACCCAGGTGAAGTTTGCCCTGCAAAATGGAAAGAAGGCGAAGCAACACTTACTCCTTCTCTAGACCTAGTAGGTAAGATCTAATCTTCTTTACCTTTGATAATAATGAGTGATTTTATTCTCTATATAGATTCACTTATTACTTATCCTACTTTTAAATAATTCACTTATTTAAAAGTAATAAGGCATCAAGCATAAACGTCATGTTTGGTGCCTTATTCATTCAAATACCTTCAAACATATTTAAGCCTTTTTATATAGGCGATATGTCGTATAACAGTAGATCCGCATTCTTTATCTGCTGTTAAGCCGTAAATAAATTAAAAAGGCGAGATTATGTTAGAACAAAGCATGAAGCAGCAATTAAAAGCGTATTTAGAAAATTTAAAAACAGATATCCAACTGGTATTAAGTTTAGATGATAGTGACACTGCACAAAAACTGCATGAGCTTGCTCACGAGATCGCAGAACTAAACGATAAAGTGAGTGTTATTGAAGATAATAATGCCAGTGTACGTAAGCCTGTAATGCAAGTGGTTAACCCAACCAAACAGACCTCAATGAGCTTTGCCGGTCTTCCAATGGGACACGAATTTACTTCATTGGTATTGGCGCTACTACACAGCGGTGGTCACCCAATGAAACTAGAGCAAGCGGTTATCGACCAAATCGCAGCTTTAGATCAAGATATTGTTGTTGAAACCTTTATTTCATTATCTTGCCAGAACTGTCCTGATGTTGTGCAAGCGTTCAACATGATGGCAGCGATTAACCCACGTATTAAAGCAACCATGATTGATGGCGCAGCTTTCCAAAACGAAGTCACTGAACGTAATATCATGGCAGTACCGACTGTTTATGTGAACGGTGAAGTCTTTGGTCAAGGCCGTATGTCGCTTACTGAAATTTTAAATAAGTTAGACACGGGCGCTGCTAAAAAAGTAGCGGCAAGCCTAACCGAAAAAGCCCCATTTGATGTATTAGTTGTCGGTGGTGGCCCAGCGGGTGCATCTGCTGCAATCTACGCGGCACGTAAAGGCATCCGTACTGGTGTTGTTGCTGAGCGCTTCGGCGGTCAGGTAATGGATACCATGTCTATCGAGAACTTTATTTCTGTTAAAGAAACCCAAGGCCCTCGTTTAGCGGCAAGCCTTGAAGAGCACGTAAAACAATACAACGTTGATATTATGAGCGAGCAGCGTGTTAATAACATTGTTGAAGCTGCTGATACTGAAGATGGTTATACGCACGTTTATCTAGAAAGCGGCGCAATGCTAAAAGCACGTAGCGTGATCATCAGTACTGGCGCTCGCTGGCGTGAAATGAATGTTCCTGGTGAACAAGAGTATCGCAATAAAGGTGTGGCTTACTGTCCTCACTGTGACGGTCCATTATTCAAAGGCAAGCGCACAGCCGTTATCGGTGGTGGTAACTCAGGTATTGAAGCGGCGATTGATCTTGCGGGTATTGTTGAACATGTGACTGTGCTTGAATTTGCTGACACATTACGTGCTGACCAAGTGTTGATCAATAAAGCAGAAAGTATGCCTAACATCGACATTATTAAAATGGCACAAACGACAGAAGTGGTTGGCGATGGTACTCGCGTTACAGGTATCAGCTACAAAGATCGTAACACGGATGAAATCAAACACATCGAACTTGCCGGTATTTTTGTTCAGATTGGTTTAGTGCCAAACACTGAGTGGCTAAAAGAATCCGCCGTTGCATTAACACCACGTGGTGAGATTGAAATTGGTGCTCACGGTAATACTAACGTTAACGGTATTTTTGCAGCCGGTGATGTTACAACAGTTCCTTACAAACAAATTATTATTGCAATGGGTGAAGGTGCTAAAGCAAGTCTAGGGGCATTTGATTACTTAATTCGCACCCCTGCACCCAATAATAAATAGTATAACTATTAATTTTTAAGGCCGACTCGAAAG
>NZ_PYNY01000042.1:0-22814 GCF_003026135.1 Photobacterium sp. GB-36
TCTGGTCCGCCATTTACCTAGAGCTGTGATGCTCTACCAAACATGCTATTCAACAAAATATGAAAGACATCTGATGCAAAAAAGCCCCGTCTTTCGACGAGGCTTCTAATAAGTGGTCGGTGAAGAGGGATTCGAACCCCCGACCCTCTGGTCCCAAACCAGATGCGCTACCAAACTGCGCTATTCACCGACTGTAAATAATGGCTTTATTAAACCACTATTTTTAAATAGTGGTCGGTGAAGAGGGATTCGAACCCCCGACCCTCTGGTCCCAAACCAGATGCGCTACCAAACTGCGCTATTCACCGACTGTAAATAATGGTTATATTAAACCACTACTTTTAAATTGTGGTCAGTGAAGAGCTGAGTCTATATAGAGAAGGAATCTCCGACCCTCTGGTCCGCTATTTCCAAAAACAGGATGCTTACCGAGCTACGCTATTCACCGACTGTAAATAATGGTTAATTAAACCACTACCTTTTAATAGTGGTCGGTGAAGAGGGATTCGAACCCCCGACCCTCTGGTCCCAAACCAGATGCGCTACCAAACTGCGCTATTCACCGACTGTAAATAATGGTTTATTAAACCACTACTTTTAAATTGTGGTCAGTGAAGAGCTGAGTCTATATAGAGAAGGAATCTCCGACCCTCTGGTCCGCTATTTCCAAAAACAGGATGCTTACCAAGCTACGTCATTCACCGACTGTAAATAATGGTTATATTAAACCACTATTTTTAAATAGTGGTCGGTGAAGAGGGATTCGAACCCCCGACCCTCTGGTCCCAAACCAGATGCGCTACCAAACTGCGCTATTCACCGACTGTAAATAATGGTTATATTAAACCACTACTTTTAAATTGTGGTCAGTGAAGAGCTGAGTCTATATAGAGAAGGAATCTCCGACCCTCTGGTCCGCTATTTCCAAAAACAGGATGCTTACCGAGCTACGCTATTCACCGACTGTAAATAATGGTTAATTAAACCACTACCTTTTAATAGTGGTCGGTGAAGAGGGATTCGAACCCCCGACCCTCTGGTCCCAAACCAGATGCGCTACCAAACTGCGCTATTCACCGACTGTAAATAATGGTTTATTAAACCACTACTTTTAAATTGTGGTCAGTGAAGAGCTGAGTCTATATAGAGAAGGAATCTCCGACCCTCTGGTCCGCTATTTCCAAAAACAGGATGCTTACCAAGCTACGTCATTCACCGACTGTAAATAATGGTTATATTAAACCACTACTTTTAAAATAGTGGTCGGTGAAGAGGGATTCGAACCCCCGACCCTCTGGTCCCAAACCAGATGCGCTACCAAACTGCGCTATTCACCGACAAATTCAACAACGCTCTGCGTCGTCGAGGTCGCTTATAATACTCGCCAAATTGATTTTAGCAACCCCTATACGGTATTTTTTTTTGTAACGAATTTTTTTGCTCATCAAGCAACCAAATTTGTGCATTCTCGGTAACTTAAGTGCTCTCAAACGCACAAATAACCACAACAATGAAACAGCCTTTTTACTCCTGTTCTAGATCATAACAACAGGCAATACACATGGCTTAAATAACCACCATCATATCTAAATGTTAGGGCTATAATATGGACATTTGATTAGAGCGTTTATTTGGAAATAATATAGGACTTGCTTCTATACTTGTTATTTTTTCATTTTCTTACCTTTCACCATCAACTAGGCAAGATTTTATTACACTTGTATAATCAATAGCATCGGTTACTTAAAGTGAAAGTCCTATGCCAGATAATAATGAATTAGACCTTTTTAAAGAAATGATGGCCGATGTTGCGCCAATCAAACAAGATACTGTGACCATTTCACAAAAATATCAGGTATCAGAGTCTCAACTAGCTCGTCGAATTGCAGCTCAAAGTCTCGCTGAAAGTGATTCTGAATACTTATCATTAGATAATGCCAAAATGGTAAAACCTGATGATATGATTGAATTTAAACGAGATGGTGTACAAGAAGCTGTATTTAGAAAAATGCGTCAAGGTAAGTACGATATTCACGGCCGTTTAGATCTTCATAAAAAGTCATTACAACAAGCCCGTGATGAAATATTAGCATTTCTAAAGCAATCACAACGTTTAGATATTCGCACCGTTATGATAGTTCATGGCAAAGGTGAGCGTGCTAATCCACCAGCATTAATGAAAAGCTATGTCACAACATGGCTAGAGCAAATATCTGATGTGCTTTGCTTTCACTCGGCGCAACGGCAACATGGTGGCACTGGTGCGCTATATGTCATGCTAAAGAAAAGTCCTGAGAAAAAAGCTGAAACACGTGAACGACATCTAAATCGTCGCAGTGAATAATTCAAAGACCATAAAGAGCGGTTTTGCCGCTCTTTTCTTTTAGACTTTACAATCATACTAGCCAGAGTACACGACAAGCCAGTCCAATAAGCACTACACCAGATAGACGATCAATCAATACAGCGCGGGATCTTAACGTTTGTAATACTCGAGGGTATGACAAGACACAAGCGACTAAGGTGTACCATAATCCATCGACTAATAGTGGTGTCGCCACAATAACAATTTTACTTCCAGTTTCTGTACCCAACGCAACAAACTGACTAAATAGAGCCAAAAAATATAACGCTAATTTAGGGTTTAATAATGAGATCATTAAACCATCTCTTGCCGCATGAAGAAGGGAAGAAGGCTTTCCTGCTGCGAGTTTTTCTGCAACGCCGCCTTTAGAACGCAACGCATTAACGCCTAAATAGGCTAAGTAGCCAGCTCCTGCATAGCTAATCAGATTAAAGACTGTTGGTGATTGTTTTAAAACAACCGCAAGCCCTAATAATGTTAATAATGCGTATAAACCTACCCCACAAGCATGAGACCAAGCCGTTACTAAGCCATGTTTACGCCCACCGGTTAAGCTATGCTTAGCAACAACAGCAAGACTCGGTCCTGGTGACATCGCCCCTAAAATACAAATTAATAATAATGATAGCCAAATACTGATGGTCATGATGTTCTCCTTACATTGGTAGAAAAAATACCAAGTAAGCGTTATAAGAAGAAATCAAAAGAAATCATTACGGTCATGATAAAAAATCATTACCTTTCGGTGTCGTAAAAACACATCATTGTTCGTTAATGATTTATTGCCCCATTGAATACAAAGAGTTCTTCATTAACGTTAGCACATGCTCTCGCAACCATTGATGGGATAATTCGTTGTTATATTTAGGGTGCCATAGCAGCCAATACTGATTCAGCACACTTGGAAATGGTAATGGCTTATAAACAATATTATAGAAATCTTGCATCGTAACAGCTATATGTTCTGGAATAACAAGAAACATTTCTGTACGAGATACAATACTTAAAGCAGATCCGAAAAATGGCACTGTTGTTTGAATATGTCGCCGATAACCTAAAGTACGTAACTCCACATCAACGAAACTGTCTTTATCTCCACCACCGTTAACAGAAATATGATTGTAGGCAACAAAGTCTTGTACCGTTAAATCTACCTTTGTATTTGCTAATGGATGCGTTGTACTCATCACGCACACTGCACGATCAGATCCAATCTGTATCCCAGATAATCCGGTAGGTATCTTTGGGGCCATAGTCGAGACTAATTGAATATCAAGATCGGCTAATTGATCAGTATAACTTGGTGACCATAGCTGATAGCTCACATCAAGCAAAGGCGCGTGCAATGTTAATAACTCGACGATATCAGGAAAGATATATTGCGCGACATAATCAGAAGATGACAAGACTATTTTCCCGCGCCAGTGATGTGGCGAGAACTGTTCTGGTTCAAATACCAAATCGCAATCGGTAAGCAATGACGTAATTTTATCTTGTAGTGAAAGTGCGCGAGGGGTCGGTAATAACCGGTTTCCCTCACGCACAAACAAAGGATCAGAAAAAATTTCACGTAATTGTGTCAGTTGCCGACTTACTGCAGACTGCGTAATGTGTAAACGCTCAGCCGTACGTGTTACATGGCACTCATCCAATAAGACATGTAATGTTCGAAGTAAGTTTAAATTAGGTACTGACACACTCTTTGCTCTCTATCCTTGGTATTAGTCTTCCTTGCCAATCGGGGCAAATTTACCGCCAGTCAAACTAACTAAATCTTTTGCCGCAAGTTCTATTTCTAAGCCGCGACGACCTGCACTAACACAAATAGTATCAAACGTTTCTGCGCTGCTATCAACAAAGGTTGGCAGCCGTTTTTTTTGTCCTAACGGGCTAATACCCCCCACTATGTACCCTGTTACTTTTTCCGCAAGCTTTGGATCGGCCATTTCAGCCTTCTTACTGCCCGCAGCTTTAGCTGCTGCTTTTAAATCTAACATGCCAGATACAGGAACGACGGCAACCGCTAAATTTTTAGGATCGCCATTTAATGCAAATAATAAGGTTTTAAATACGCGATTAGGATCTAGCCCTAAGACTTCTGCCGCTTCATGACCAAAATTATTATTGGCTGGATCATGTTCATATTGATGCACTTGATACGAAATTTTTTGTTTCTTTGCTAATTGAATCGCTGGAGTCATTATTTTTCACTCTATTTTTCATTCAAACAGCTGTGGTTAATTCCCCCTATTGCTCAAAAGCAACTAAAGAAATTAAGAACATCTGTTTACCTGTAATGATTATATCGTGAGTTGACAGTTTTCGGCTATATCCATCAAAAGAAGGATTTTAAATACAAAAAAGCGCATCGAATAAAAATATAAGATGCGCTTTCGAGCAATTAATATTGCTTATTTATAAACAATTTCATCTTTCGGCGCGAATTTGTTTACATCAATGGGTGAATTCGTTTCCAAGTATTGCTTTAATACTTCCGCGTCAACAAACCCCGTATTTACATGACCTGCATGATCATTGATCTTCGGATAGCCGTCACCACCAGCTGCGTTGTAGCTTGGTACAGTGAAACGGTAAGTCTTTTTCAGATCTAACGGCTTACCAGCTAACTTAACATCACTTACTTTGCCATTTTCAACCGTCATTGAAATACCGTAGAACTGCGCATAAGCACCAGAATCTATCGGCTTAGTGGCAACAATGTTCAGATAATCTAAAACTTCTTTACCTGACATATCGGTGTACGTCACGATATTGCCAAAAGGTTGAACGGTGAGTACATCTTTATAAGTAATATCGCCGCCTTCAATTGAGTCACGAACACCACCAGAGTTCATTACAGCAAAGTCCGCTTTAGCACGTTGCATGTGTGACGCAGCAATAAGACGACCTAAGTTTGTTTGTTCAAATCGAACCACATTACGATCGCCTTCTAGCTTGCCATTCGACTTGGCAATCTTAACGTTTAACTGCTCTTGTCCATGCTCTTGGTAAGGCTTAAGGAAGTTATACACTTCTTGGTTTTTTACAATTTCATCTTGAATAAAGACACGCTTGCTTGAGCCATCATCTAGCTTAACTTTTTTCTTCAAGTTAACGGGGATCAAATCGTAACTAACCAGTGAAAGCTCACCGTTCTGAAATTCAAAGTCAGCACGACCTACATACTTACCCCACTCGTGGGCTTGGACAATCCATGTACCATTTTGCTGATCAGGTACACACTCGTCACCCGGTTTAAAATCTTTCTTCGCAACATTTGGGCCTTCCATACAGACAGGCTCTTGCGAGTGACCACCGACGATCATATCGAGATCGCCATCATCTAAATAACGTGCAAGCGCAACATCACCCGGAGCATTAATACCACGATGACCATCTTCATAGTGACCCATATGAGTTGCCGCAATGATCACATCAGGCTTTTCTGTTTTTTCTAGCTCAGCAATCACTTTTTTGGCTTCTGATTTTGGATCGCGAAACTCTACATTGCCGATAAATTCAGGATTACCAATTTTAGCCGTATCTTCTGTCGTCAAACCAATGACGGCAATCTTCATACCCTGCTTTTCAAAAATTTGGTAAGGCTGAAATAAGCGCTCACCTGTTGTCTTATCGTAAATATTAGCCGACAACATTGGGAAATTCGCCCACTCTTCTTGCTTACGTAGTACATCTAATGGGTTATCAAATTCATGATTTCCTAATGCCATTGCATCATAGCCAAGCAGATTCATTCCTTTAAAATCAGGTTCTGCATCTTGTAGATCTGATTCAGGAACACCCGTGTTAATGTCACCGCCAGAAAGTAATAAGCTAGTACCACCTTGTTCTTCTACTTCTGCGCGGATTTCATCAATCAATGTCTTGCGGGCAGCCATACCGTACTCACCATTCTGGTTATGCCAGAAACGACCATGGTTATCGTTGGTATGAAGAATTGTGATTCTATAAGTTGTATCAGCATCCCATGCTGATGAGGCTTTTTCCGCTGTCGTTGCACAACCTGAAAGAACGGCAACGAGAGCGGCGCTTAATGCTGTTTTAGCAAATAGGCGTTGCTTCATGGTATCCACCTTAACTGTATTTTTAATGGCGACTTCAAAAGAAGATAATATTTCGTAAAACTGGAAAAATTAATTAGTCACATTTTCACCACAAAAAAATGTCGGTAAAAGTGAAACAATGTGACCAATATCGCCAGTGTAACGAAATAAATACGTATGAATTTTCCATTTTAAATTTTTGTTAACAGGATCACTTTTCGTCTTTTAAAACTCTTGTTTATGTCACACCCAAGCACAAAAAAGCCCAGTAAATACTGGGCTTTTTTCAAAGAGTTATGCTCAACACTACTTTATAGTGATAGATATCACATTATACTTTCGCCAATTTTCGACTAGGGTGTTTCAACATAATCGCAACAATGGCAGAAAGAGCTAAGAAGAAACAGTAATAAGAGTGCGCAACAACATCTAATGGTGATAACTCAAAAACAGAACCAAGGAGTAACGCTTGCGCTCCGTATGGTAAAACACCTTGAATTACACACGAGAAAATATCGAGTAAACTCGCGGAACGACGTGGTGTAACCCCATTTTCATCAGCCAGTTCACGTGCAACACCGCCTGATACAATAATCGCAACAGTATTATTTGCCGTACATAAGTTAGTCAAGCTCACAAGACTAGCAATACCAAATTCACTCGCCCGTAAATTTTCAGATGACTGATGTTTTTTGCTAAATACATTAATCACACGACTGATACTTTGAGTTAAGAAAGCGAGTCCACCTTGTTGGCGCATTAATTCACTAATACCACCAATCAACATAGAGAGCAGGAAGATTTCCTGCATATTGCTAAAACCACCATAAATATCTTTGCCAAAACTGGTAAAACTATAATCAGCAGCAGATGTTAGACCGACACCACCAGCCAGTAAAATACCGACAGATAGAACAACAAACACATTAACCCCAGAGACTGCGAGCACCAAGATAGTGATATAAGGAATGACTTTTAACCACTCAATAGGTGCTGTTTCAGGCAATTGTGTAACCGAGCTATTAAACGCAAATAATAAAATAGCGGCAATTGCAGCAGGTAAGGCGATTTTAATATTTTCACGGAATTTATCTTTCATCTGACAGCCTTGTGATCGCGTTGCTGCGATTGTGGTATCAGAAATAATTGAAAGATTATCACCAAACATTGCCCCACTAAGAACCACACCAGCAGTTAATGCGACATCCATACCAGACGCATGCGCAATGCCTAATGCGACGGGGGCTACTGCTGCAATCGTCCCCATAGATGTTCCCATTGCAGTAGCAATAAAAGCAGAGATCACAAAGATACCGGGTAAAATCATGCTTGCAGGAATAAGTGATAAACCAAGGTTAACCGTTGCATCGACCCCACCCGACGCTTTAGCAACAGAAGCAAAAGCGCCTGCCAATAGGTAAATCATACACATTGCGATAATGTCACTATGACCCACACCACGGATAAATTGCTCTATCGCTTTATTCAGTTTTTCTTTACTTAATAAAATCGCAACAACAACAGCAGGCAAAGCTGCGACAGGTGAAGGTAATTGATAAAAAGCAAAATCAACCCCTTGCATCGTAAGGTAAGTACCTACACCAATGAATAAAGCTAAAAAAATACCCAAGGGTAAGAGTGCTAATGCAGAAGGTGAAATGGTTTGATTTTTTTTATCTATATTTGGCATGGCGACGACTAAAGTTCTATTTATACATTCATTCCAAGACTAAAGGGATGCGCTCACAGTGTCAACATCTAGACGTCTAAACATCCAAAAGATATGTAACTAAATTACATATTCAGTCAAGTTCAGTTTATTTCTTGTGTTTTATGACAAGAAAAACGCTTATTTTGTAGTAAAAGCACAAAAAATGGAACGGTCATCACTCAATTCAGTAACACTAATAACAATTCCATTATTTAAGGTGCATCAATGATAAACAACCGCTAAAATCTGCTAACATTTACTGGATTTTAGGGATATATAATGCAGTTAACATTAAAACAAAAACTTATTGTCGCGAGTTTATCGGCAGTTTTAGTGATGGCGACTGCACTCACTTGGCTCTCTGCTAATCAAATTGATACTCAAGCTAAACGTGATCTTTACGCTCGAGCAAGTAGCCTAACCGAGGCTGTTAGCAGCAGTGTGGGTGACTGGGTAAATATTCGTACCAATATTATTGACTCAGTAACAATTAACAATCCTGACATTGCTACGATCCCCTCTTTAAAGCAAGCCCGTTTAGCGGGTCAATTTGAAGATATTTACTTCGGCAGCACCGCAGGTATCGCCACTAGCTCTTTTGCTGAACGTGATTTATCTCAGGTAGATCCACGTACCCGTCCTTGGTACCAACAAGCACAAAAAGCGAATGAAACCATCATATCGTCACCGTATATGGACACCTTAACTAAAGCTAAAATGGTGACCATCGCCAAACCTGTTTATGATAATTCCACTTTTATCGGTGTTATCGGCGCTGATATATTGATCACCCAATTAATCGACGACATCGTCAATTTGAATGTTGGTCAAAATGCATTTGCTATGTTGATCAATAAAAAAGACGCCACATTTATCGCTCACCCCGATCAGCAGCTATTGCTACAACCTATTTCACGTTATAGCAACGCGCTTTCTATTAATTATATTGAGCAGCAAATTCATAATAATGCACTAACTAACCTGACCATTAACGATCAGCCTAAACTACTTTATTTTGCTAACATCCCTCATACTGACTGGATATTAGCACTCAACATGGATAAAAAAACCGAGGAAGCCAGCCATAAAGCATTGCTTTATAAGCTCCTTCTTACCGCTGCGGTTATTGCACTGTTAGTCATTACTACAGTGGCATGGTTAGTTAACTTCTTGTTCCGCGATTTAGATCGCGTATCAAACGCGCTGGCAGAAATCGCCAGTGGTGAAGGCGATCTAACTCAACGTATTGAGCCAAAGAGCAATGATGAAGTGGGCCAACTCGCCAATAACTTCAACCAGTTTGTTGGCAACATGCATCAAATGGTGGCACGTTTAAACCATGTATCTCAATCTCTCAGTCAACAGTCACATTTAACGGCAACCCAAGCAGAAGAACGTAGTACCCGTATCCAGCATCAACAAGATGAAATCAATATGGTCGCAACTGCTATTAACGAAATGGCAGCGGCAACCAAAGAAATTGCCTCTAACGCTGAGAATACAGCACGAACAGCAGAAGAAACTGTGATGGCATCTAATCATGGTGCTACTCAGGTCAATCAAAGCCAACAATCTATTTCTAGTTTGGCGCAAGAAGTTGAAACGGCAACGACAGTGATTAGCGATCTTAATAGTCATGCCCAAAGTATCAATACGATTCTTTCAACTATCCAAGGCATTGCAGAGCAAACTAACTTGCTGGCATTAAACGCCGCGATTGAAGCTGCACGTGCTGGCGAACAAGGTCGTGGATTTGCGGTTGTTGCAGATGAAGTACGAGTATTAAGTCAACGTACCCATGCCTCGACCCAAGAAATTCAGCAAATGATTGAAACGCTACAACAAACCACAGGGCAAGCGGTTGGGATAATGGAAGATAGTCGTCACCTATCTGAAACCAGTGTTGATGATGCAAGCTCTGCTTCTGCTAGTTTGGCGCAAATTACCAATGCTGTTAATAACATCAATGATATGGCAACCCAAATAGCCTCTGCTGCCGAAGAGCAATCATCAGTGACATCAGAGATCACGCGCAATACCGAAGGGATCCGTGATGTTTCAAACGAGTTGGCTGTTGAAGCTAATGAAGCTGCAAAACAAGCCGCTGAATTATCAGAGCTCTCTTATGAACTGCAGCAAGAAATCAACCGCTTTAAATTATAAGGCCTGATACTGATAAATAAACAAAAAGGCTTGCGTATAACGCAAGCCTTTATTTTAGAAACCAATTTAAACCAGCTATCAAGTAAATGTTTACACTAAGCTAAAAATAATCGCCGCGACTGCTAAACATCCCATCAATAAAATAAACCAAGTACTGATTTTACCTCGGTACATTTTCAGACTTTCAATTCGATATACCGCAAGCATTGGCATAATAAAAAGTATCATCGCAATCACAGGGCCTGATAACGCTTCCATCATCCCTAAAATACTTGGGTTCATAACAGCAGCAAACCAAATAGAGAAGAACATGATCACTACCCCAACCTTGTCGATGGTTTTTAATGGCAGTGATGTTTGTTTCGCTACAATGCCATTGAAGCTTTCACGTGCGCCCATAAAGTGCCCTAAAAACGATGACGTAATTGCAATAAAAGCAATTAAAGGGCCTAGCAACATAATAAAGTGACTGTCTTTAACGTTCGCTAAATAAGATAACACTGACACGTTATCCATTTTTGCATGCTGTAACTGCTCAGGGGATAAACTTAGCACGCAAGAGAACACAAAGAACAAAACAAAAGTAATCAACATCATTGAGGTACGCTTTAAGATTGTTTCTGATTTTCGATGTGCATGATCGCCATACTGACGACGTTGAGCATTCACAAAGCCAGAAACGACAGGCGTATAACTAAAAGCAAAAACAACAACTGGTATTGATAACCATAACGATGAGCTAAATTCAGTAATACTTTGAGAGAAGTTAAGATTAGGTACATGCCAGCTTGGGATCAGGTAAATAGAAATGCCCGCCAGAATAAATGCCAGTGGGTAGACAATCACTTCAAACGCTTTAAGCATCGCTTTTTCACCCGCAAGCATCACAGTGATCATCAAGAAGACTAATCCGCCTGATAACAACACCCGTGACGGCGCTTGCCAACCTAATTGATGGACAATAAAACTATCAACGGTATTGGTTAGGCCGACACCATAAATGAGTAAAATAGGAAAGATAGAAAGAAAATACAGGACTGAAATTAAGCGTCCGTAACGGGAACCAAAATGCTCTTCAACTACATCGGTAAAATCAGCGTCAGAAGATGATGATGATAAAACAAAACGCGCTAATCCACGATGAGCCCAAAATGTCATAGGTCCTGCTAATAATGCCATTATAACCAGTGACCAGAATCCACCTGAGCCAATATTGATAGGTAAAAATAAAATACCCGCCCCGACCGATGTGCCAAACAAACTTAACATCCAACGGGTGTCATGCTGTGTCCATTTAGAAGGATGTGCTGTGCTCTCTTTTTCGGGGTGCGCTTGGATTGTTGTTAATGACACAAGTAACTCTCTAACCAAATAAAATCGGCTATAAGTATGAAACTACGATCTTTAAGTTTCAAAACAAGTGAGACATATATCACACTGGATAACTAATACCCAATAAGCATGAGAACTGCAACACTAACAAATAACAATATACAACTTCACATATCACTTAAAAATAAGAATTAAATATCGTTTTTATGGATTTATTAACTTTTCATATATTAAACATTTATCACACAAAATAATCATTCAGTTCGTTATCGGCAATAAAAAAGCCCAGTGATTTATACTCACTGGGCTTTAAAATCTAAATGAAAGACTTAGTTCACTTCAATTGGAGCAAAGCTCTTAATCAAATCATCAAGCTGTTTAATTTGTGCTAAAAACGGTTCTAGCTTATCGAGTGGGAATGCTGATGGACCATCACAAAGCGCGAGATCTGGCGTTGGGTGTGCTTCCATAAATAGGCCCGCAATACCCGTTGCAATACCAGAGCGAGCTAGATCAACGGTTTGCTCACGACGACCACCAGAAGCCGCACCTAGTGGATCACGACACTGCAGCGCATGTGTCACATCAAAGATGATTGGGCTACCCTTTGATGCTTTTTTCATTACATCAAAACCAAGCATATCAACCACTAAGTTATCGTAACCGTGCAATACACCACGCTCACATAAGATCACATTGTGATTATCACACTCAGCGAATTTCTCAACAATGTTACCGACTTGACCAGGGCTCATGAACTGTGGTTTTTTCACATTAATCACAGCGCCTGTTTTTGCCATTGCTTCAACAAGATCAGTTTGACGAGCCAGAAACGCTGGAAGCTGAATCACATCAACCACATCAGCAACAGGTTGTGCCTGCTCTTTCTCGTGAATATCAGTGATAATTTTCACACCAAACGTATCTTTTAGCTCTTGAAAGATTTTTAAACCTTCTTCCATACCAGGACCACGGTATGAATGAACAGATGAACGGTTAGCTTTATCAAAAGAAGCTTTAAATACGTAAGGAATACCTAATTTCTCAGTGACCTTCACGTAGTGCTCACACATTTGCATCGCTAAGTCGCGAGACTCAAGCACATTCATGCCACCAAATAAAACAAATGGCTTATCATTTGCAACATCAATATCGCCAATGCGAACAGTTTTTTGTTCCATCATATTTGTTGTTCTCTTCTAGTGTAGAATCAGAGGCTCATCAAAGAGCGTCTCTACTTGAGTTTTAAGTAAATCAGCGGCTGGATCTTCTGGGCATTGCTCAATAAAGTATGAGTAATCCATCGCTGCAGCGTGATTACAATCAAGCTGTTGATAAATATAGCCTCGGTCACGGATCTCATGGGGATCGCCTGGGCTAAATACCAGCGCAAGATCACTACAACGTAAAGCATCCGTAAAATGCTCTTCACGAAGAAGTGCACTTTTCATAACCGTTAACCAACGCGTTAAAATTTCATGATTCTGCTGTGTTTTAAGGTATTCAGGTTTAAGTTCAGTAAATGGACCACGGTGACCAATCAACCAGCTACGTAATATATGCGTGCTAACAAATTCACCATCAAAGGGGTTAATATACTGAACATCGCTTTCAGACCATGTCGCTTTTAATAGAAACTGGGTCGGAAAGCCTACGCTTTCAATCGGCAGATCAAGGTGCTGAGATAAATAAAGAAATAAAGCACCAAGGCTGACAGGGATCCCCTTTCGACGCTCCAGTACTTTATCTAAGAATGCATTATCTGACGAAAAGTATTGTTGGTGATCGCCTTGAAAGCCCCATTCACGATAAAAAAGGCGTAACAGCCCCTCTAACCGTAAACGAGGATTAACTTCTTCCATTAATGTTTGCTCAGCTTCCTGCGCTAATTGAGATAACTTTAACTCCACCCACTGGGTTGGAAATTCAGGCACGATGTCCTTCATCATATCAATAGCACCATAAACTAATGGCCGCGAATTTAATTCGTCTTCATTAAACAGCATCATGATCTAACCTAACTTAACCTAAAATTGGCGTTTTCGTTACCGCCAATTGCGCAGCCAGAAATACCCAGCCCAATGCGCCTAAAAAGGCAAATGTCTTAAAGACTTTATTTTTACCCATATGCAGTGTGACATAACCAAGGGCGATGTAAGCGAGTACACAAGTTAACTTTTCAGTTAACCAACTATTACCAGCCGTAAAAGGCATAAATCCTGTAATGAAAATTAATGCCACACCACTTGCTAAAAGCACAGTGTCAACAATATGGGGAGTGATCTTGAAAAACTTTTTATTTAAAAGTGATGAGTTTGCCATCATCATGATGTAGCGAGTCACAAACAGTAAAACACTGAGTGCGATTGCCACTAAATGAAGATGTTTCATTGCCATATACATAATTATAATTCTCCTTGCCAGCAGCCCATCGTGACACGATCGAGCCCTGCATAGTCTTGACTGGTAGATACTTGTTGATAACCCAACTGTTCTAAAATAGTTCTTACAGCCGAACCTTGTTCGAAGCCATGCTCCATTAACAACCAACCACCTACTGTTAAGTGTTTGCGTCCTTGCGCGCTAATAATACGGATATCAGCTAAGCCATTATCATCAGCAACTAATGCACTCTTTGGTTCAAAGCGGACATCGCCTTGAACTAAATGGGGATCGGCGTGATCAATGTAAGGCGGATTACTCACAATTAGCTCAAACACATCATTGTCTTGTAATGGTGAATACCAACTTCCCGCTAAAAATCGGGTATTTAATATTGATAAACGTTGGCTATTTTCATGCGCAAGCTCAGCCGCTTCTTGACGTAAGTCGATGCCGGTAACCTGAAGACTTGGACACTCAGAAGCAATCGCCAGTGCAATCGCACCGGTTCCGGTTCCTAAATCCAATACTTTGGTAGTAGCGCTTGTGATTTTATCTAATGCAAGTTCAACCAAGCGCTCAGTATCAGGACGAGGGATCAAGGTTGAAGGTGAGACTTTTAATGGCAGTGACCAAAATTCACGCTCACCAACAATATATGCAATAGGCTCACCATTTAGGCGACGTGCAAGTACCTGCTGAAAAATATTATATTGCTCATCATCTAGTTGCTTTTCAGGCCACGTTAATAAATAACTACGTGGCTTATCAAGCACATGACATAACAACACAGCACTATCAAGTTGCGGACTCTCAGAGCCCGCACTTGCTAGTTGTTCAGTAGTTTGCTTTAGCAAATATTCAATGCTTTGAGGCATTAGTTTTGCTCAGACATCGCAGCTAGTTGATCCGCTTGGTATTCAGTAAATACAGGTTGGATCAATGCATCTAAATCACCTTCCATCACTTCATTTAAGCGGTAAAGTGTCAGTGTAATACGGTGATCAGAAACACGACCTTGTGGGTAGTTATAAGTACGAATACGGTCAGAGCGATCGCCTGAACCTAGTAGGTTACGACGTGTGCTCGCTTCTTCAGCATGACGTTTCTCTTCTTCTGCTTTGATAATACGAGCAGCAAGTACCGACATCGCTTTTGCTTTGTTTTTATGCTGTGAGCGCTCATCCTGACACTCAACAACAATACCTGTTGGTAAGTGAGTAATACGGATTGCAGAGTCGGTGGTGTTAACGTGCTGACCACCCGCACCTGATGAACGGAAGGTATCAATACGTAAATCGCCAGCATTGATTTCTGGAATTTCCGCTTCTGGAATTTCAGGTAATACCGCAACAGTACAAGCCGAAGTATGTACACGACCTTGAGATTCTGTTGCAGGAACACGCTGAACGCGGTGACCGCCTGACTCAAATTTCAAAATACCGTAAGCACCATCGCCGTTCACTTTTGCGATCATCTCTTTATAACCGCCTTGTTCTGAGCGGTTTTCATTGATGATCTCAATACGCCAGCCACGACGTTCTGCATATTTGCTGTACATACGGAAAAGATCACCCGCAAAGATACCCGCTTCATCACCGCCCGCACCTGCGCGGATTTCGACAAAACAGTTACGATCATCGTTAGGATCTTTAGGAATCAATAGCACCTGAAGTTCATCAGCTAAGCGTTCAATTTCAGCTTTGGCTTCTTTGATCTCTTCTTGTGCCATTTCACGCATTTCTGCATCGTCTTCCTGCGCCATTTCTTCAGCAGCCACTAAATCTTCTTTTGCTTGTTGGTAAGCTTGAAAACACTTAGTCACTTCTTCTAGCTGAGAATATTCTTTTGATAACGCACGAAAGCGGTTTTGATCCGCAAGAACACTTGGATCACCGAGGAGATGTTGAACTTCTTCGTAACGTTCAACAAGAGTTTCTAATTTAACTAAAATTGATTGCTTCATAATCTTCTAATAGTGCTGAGCGAAAGCCAAAGGCGATCAACTACTAATCGTTATAGGAATCCAGACCGAGTGCTTCACGAATCACAGCTAATTTTTCAGATTCGCCATTTTTTGCGACCTGCTGCATAGCCTTGGTTGGTGCATGGATAAGCTTATTGGTAAGTTTGTTACTGAGCTCTGCTAACGCCTTTTCAGGCTCGGTACCATTAGCAATGGCTTGGAGACTACGCTGTAGTAGCTCCTGTTTAATTTGTTCGGCAAATTGACGATAATCTCGAATACTATCAACTGCTTCAAGTGAGCGTAACCACTGCATAAACACAGCGCTTTCTTCACTTATAATGGCTTCAGCTTGAATCGCTGCGACCTTACGCTGCTCACGGTTCTTCTCTACAATCGAGTGAAGATCATCAACAGAATATAAGTAAGCATCGTTCAATTCGCCAACTTGTTGTTCTATATCTCTAGGCACAGCAATATCCACCAACAGCATAGGTTGATGACGACGTTGTTTTAATGCCATTTCAACCATCCCTTTACCAACAATCGGCAATGGGCTTGCGGTTGAACTAATAACAATATCAGCGCGATGGAGGTGATCAGGAATTTCTTCAAGACTGATCACTTCAGCACCAAACTCTTGTGCAATGCCTTCTGCTCTCTCACGCGTACGGTTAGCAACAATCAAACTATTACAACCTTGTTCAACGACATGGCGAGAAACAAGTTCAATTGTTTCGCCTGCACCAACAAGTAAAATAGTAGCACCCGATAAAGACTCAAAAATTTGTCGCGCTAAAGAACACGCCGCATAAGCTACAGAGACAGCATTGCCGCCAATGTCCGTTTCAGTACGTACGCGTTTCGCTACTGTAAAGGTTTTTTGAAACAGCTTTTCTAAGGTGCCACCTACTGCTTCGTTGTCTTTTGATTCCGAATAAGACTGCTTCACCTGTCCTAGGATTTGCGGCTCGCCCAATACTAACGAATCAAGGCCACAAGCAACACGCATTAAATGACGTGCTGCCGCTTGCTCTTCATGAAAGTACAGGCTTGGCATCAGTTCTTCGGCTGTGATCTGATGAAATTTGGTCAACCAGTCAATGATCACACCCGGCCCTGACTGTGAAATCTCACAGTAAACTTCAGTACGGTTACAGGTAGATACTATAACCCCACTTAATACCTCAGGGTGGTTTTTCAGCTGCTGCAACGCCAAAGATAGCTTTTCAGGAGAAAAAGCTACTTTTTCGCGTAAATCAACAGAAGCTGTTTTATGGTTGATTCCTAATGCAAGCAAGGTCATGGAGACGGTGTACCCACTTCGCCAGTGAAAAAATCTAAGGAGGGGATTTTACTTGATGCCCTGACTTAATAAAAGGTAGCTGACGTAATCAATCAATAATGACTGCATTTTTATTGCCTTATTTGCCTAATTTACCCCTTATTTTTGCTTAATATTTGGCTTTAATTAAAATAATCGTTATTGTTTTTGCTCATTCTTATTACGAGCTTTCATCATGAGATTACGTAATTTAGCCTTTATTGCTATTACATTTTCCTTATTATCTGGCTGTGCGCAAACGCCCAAAAGCACCGCAAAAGTCGATTGGGAAATCCATCAAGCCCAATTAAAACACCTCACCGATTATCAAGCGAAAGGTGTGTTTGGCTATTTAAGCCCTGAGCAACGCATATCTCTCACCTTTAACTGGAAAAATCATGCTGATAAATACCAGTTAATCTTAACAAAAATGTACAAAACCGTCCTTAATCTCAATGCAGAGCCAGGCAACGTAACACTCATCGATCCTGATGGTAAAACCTATCATGGCACTGATGCTGCGCAATTAGTGAAGCAATTAACAGGAATCGAATTACCCCTATCACAAATGCGCGATTGGCTAATTGGTTTACCGACGGCTGCTGATACTTATCAGCTAAACAAAAATGATCAAGTCGCTTATCTCGCCAAAGAGATTGATGGTCAAGTATGGGAAATGCACTACAACACGTATAATGATCAAAGCCCTGCCTTACCCACACAAATGGTACTAAACCAAGGCAAACTCAAAATTAAAATAAAAATCTCTAACTGGTTAGCAAATTAAACAGCAAAGCATTTTCGATTACTCAAAATAGACGAGCATTGCATGAGTCAATACATCCCTTTTGGTGTCGCGAGCCAATGGCCAGCGCCAGCAAAACTGAATTTATTTTTATACATTACAGGCCAACGTCCAAATGGCTACCATGATTTACAGACGCTGTTTCAGTTTGTCGATTATGGCGATACTTTAACCATCACGCCACGTCGTGATAACCAAATTAATTTAACGCCTGCAATTGAAGGAGTTAAAACCGAAGATAACCTGATTTATCGCGCTGCAAATGCACTTCGTCAAGCCTCACATTGTGACTTAGGAGCCGATATTCATATTGATAAGATCCTTCCTATGGGAGGTGGTCTTGGTGGTGGCTCTTCTAATGCAGCCACAGCATTAGTCGCCCTCAATCATCTTTGGCAAACCCAGCTATCGATTGATGAATTAGCAGATATTGGTCTTAAATTAGGTGCTGATGTCCCTGTTTTTGTCCGTGGTACTAGCGCATTTGCCGAAGGTATTGGTGAAAAACTGCAACCGGCAGAACCGCAAGAAAAATGGTTTTTAATCGCAAAGCCTGATATTAGCATTGCAACTGTCGATATTTTCACCCATCCAGAACTTCCGCGTAATACTAAAAAACGTAGCCTAGATGCACTGTTACGTGGAGTTTACGAAAACGATTGCGAGAAAATTGTAAGAAGTCTTAATCCCGAGGTTGATCAGGCGCTTTCGTGGCTGTTAGAATACGCGCCATCAAGATTGACCGGCACTGGCGCTTGTGTATTTTCGGAGTTTAATACGCAGGAAGAAGCCAACGCAATTTTGAAAATTTTACCTGACTGGCTCCACGGATTTGTCGCAAAAGGTGTCAACACGTCTCCTCTTATGACAACCTTAGCCGCACATTCTACGGATTGTCAGTAATTACAACTTGGACGCAACCTGAGGTTTACACCGTGCCTGATATGAAGCTGTTTGCTGGTAACGCAACACCAGAACTAGCCCAACGCATCGCTGATCGTCTTTATATTTCATTGGGAGATGCAACGGTTAACCGTTTCTCCGATGGTGAAGTATGTGTACAAATTAATGAAAACGTACGTGGTAGCGACGTATTCATTATCCAATCAACTTGTGCACCAACGAACGACAACCTAATGGAACTGGTTGTTATGATCGATGCACTACGCCGCGCTTCAGCTGGCCGTATTACAGCAGTAATTCCATACTTTGGTTATGCTCGCCAAGATCGCCGCGTTCGCTCTGCTCGTGTACCAATCACTGCAAAAGTAGTTGCTGATTTCCTTTCTAATGTGGGTGTTGACCGTGTTCTTACTGTTGACCTACACGCTGAGCAAATCCAAGGCTTCTTCGATGTTCCTGTAGATAACGTATTTGGTAGCCCAGTTCTTCTAGAAGACATGCTAGCCAAAGATCTTCAAGATCCTGTTGTGGTATCACCAGACATCGGTGGTGTTGTCCGTGCTCGTGCTATTGCAAAACTACTTGATGACACAGATATCGCTATCATCGATAAGCGTCGTCCACGTGCAAACGTATCTCAAGTCATGCACCTAATCGGTGACGTTGAAGGTCGTGACTGTATCATCGTTGATGACATGATCGATACAGGCGGTACCCTATGTAAAGCAGCAGAAGCGCTAAAAGAGCGTGGTGCAAAACGTGTATTTGCATACGCTACTCACCCAGTATTTTCAGGTAGTGCACTAGAGAATATCCGTGAATCTGTTATCGATGAAATTATCGTTACAGACTCAATTACGCTAACAAAAGAAATTGAAGCGACGGGTAAAGTATCAGTATTAACACTGTCAGGTATGCTAGCTGAAGCTATTCGTCGCATTAGCAACGAAGAATCAATTTCAGCAATGTTTGAGCACTAATTTGCTCACTCGGTTAGGTTGCCTTAATTTAACCGAATAAGATATTTAACGCCTCGCAATAGCGAGGCGTTTTCTTTTGTCTAGCCAGCAAAAACAGTGACTACGAAGAGCCATATCAATTTTAGTTAATTTAATATAATATATGGCGCGTTTTGAGCCCAACACCCAGTAACTCATTGTCACTATAATTTCAGGTGCAACCCGCTAAGTTACTGGTAAATGACAAGAGAGATAAACGTGAGTAATAATATTCGTTTGCTTGTTGGCCTCGCTAACCCGGGTCAAGAGTACGCCAACACCCGCCATAATGCTGGTGCATGGGTCGTTGAAGAATTAGCGCGCGTCCACAATGTAACCCTTCGCCCTGATCCCAAGTATTTTGGTTTAACAGGAAGAATTACAGTCAATGGACAAGATCTTCGCCTATTGATCCCATCGACTTTTATGAATCTGTCAGGAAAGTCGGTTGCTGCGTTAGCTAACTTCTTCCAAATCAAACCCGAAGAAATTTTAGTTGCTCACGATGAATTAGATTTACCACCCGGTGTTGCGAAATTTAAAAAAGGTGGTGGTCATGGCGGACATAATGGTCTTCGCGATATCATTAGTAAAATGGGCAACAATAAAGATTTCTATCGTCTGAGGATCGCTATCGGTCATCCAGGCGATAAAAACAAAGTCGCAGGCTACGTACTTGGAAAAGCACCTGCTAAAGAGCAAGAATTGATTGATGCTGCAGTAGATGAATCTGTTCGCTGCATTGATATCTTACTTAAAGACGGCTTAACAAAGGCGCAAAATCGCCTACATACATTCAAAGCAGAATAGCCACACATTTTCGCGTACTATTTTGCCGCTATAGATACAGTCATTCGTACTATAGTTGAGTTGTTACACAGAATAATCACCAAAAGGGTTTTAAACCATGGGTTTTAAATGCGGTATCGTAGGTCTACCAAACGTTGGTAAGTCAACTCTATTCAACGCCTTAACAAAAGCAGGCATTGAAGCAGCAAACTTCCCGTTCTGTACTATTGAACCAAACACAGGTGTAGTACCTGTTCCTGATCCACGTATGGATGCATTGGCAGTATTCGTAAATCCAGAACGAATTATGCCAACGACGATGGAGTTTGTTGATATCGCGGGTCTTGTTGCTGGTGCATCTAAAGGTGAAGGTCTAGGTAATAAATTCCTAGCTAACATCCGTGAAACAGATGCTATTGGCCACGTTGTTCGTTGTTTCGAAAACGATAATATTGTCCACGTTGCTGGCCGTATCGATCCGTTAGAAGACATGGATATCATCAACCTTGAGCTTGCGATGGCAGACTTAGATACGTGTGAACGCGCAATCCAGCGTTTAGCTAAACGCGCAAAAGGCGGTGATAACGATGCTAAGTTTGAAATCAAAGTACTAGAGAAGATGCTTCCTCACCTAACTGAAGGTGGCATGCTACGTGCACTTGAGCTGACAAAAGAAGAAAAAGCAGCGATCGATTACCTACACTTCTTAACGCTTAAGCCAACCATGTACATCGCTAATGTTAATGAAGACGGTTTTGAAAATAACCCATTCCTTGACAAAGTTATTGCACGTGCAACTGAAGAAAATGCGGTTGTTGTTCCAGTATGTGCGGCAATGGAATCAGAGATCGCTGAACTGGATGATGAAGATCGTGAAGAGTTCCTTGCCGATATGGGTATCGAAGAACCAGGTCTTAACCGTGTTATCCGTTCAGGTTATCAGCTATTGTCTCTTCAGACTTACTTTACAGCTGGTGTTAAAGAAGTGCGAGCATGGACAATCCCTGTCGGTGCAACAGCACCAAAAGCAGCGGGTGTTATCCACACAGACTTCGAAAAAGGCTTTATTCGTGCAGAAGTTATTGGCTATGACGATTACATCAATTTCGGTGGTGAGTCAGGTGCTAAGGAAGCAGGTAAATGGCGTCTAGAAGGTAAAGAGTACATTGTTAAAGACGGTGATGTTGTTCATTTCCGTTTTAACGTGTAATTTGTAGCTTAGCCGCTAATTTTACAAATTATATAAGCCAGCTTTATTAGCTGGCTTATTTTCATCTAAATATAAATTTCACTTATTTGTTAGCAATATAAATAACTTGATAGTGTTCACATTTTTTGAAGTTTTAAGCTGACAATCGTAATTTCAGTTTGTCATTCGCACACATCGCCCAAATATGCGCCGAACAAACGAATTTTGACGATATATTTAAAAAAACTATTGACGGTTTTCGCTGGTATGAGCATAATGCGCCCCGTTCCCGACACAGTGATTCGTTAAGAATCAGTGTTAAAAAACGGAAAATGGCTACGTAGCTCAGTTGGTTAGAGCACATCACTCATAATGATGGGGTCACAGGTTCGAATCCCGTCGTAGCCACCATTCAATTTTCACGTTAAAATTGAATATCGGTTCTAGAAACTGATAACATGCGGAAGTGGCGGAATTGGTAGACGCACCAGATTTAGGTTCTGGCGCCGCAAGGTGTGAGAGTTCAAGTCTCTCCTTCCGCACCATTCTCTCAATAGCGTTGAGAGATGCTTTTAAAAAGCACTAGTAGGTCTATCGCCAAGCGGTAAGGCAGCGGCTTTTGATGCCGCCATTCCCTGGTTCGAATCCAGGTAGACCTGCCATTATTTAAGAGTATTGATGAAATTCAGTATTCTATGTTGGCTACGTAGCTCAGTTGGTTAGAGCACATCACTCATAATGATGGGGTCACAGGTTCGAATCCCGTCGTAGCCACCATTTATTCTTTAAATCAGCTTTTTACCAATTACTGATTTAAATTATA
>NZ_PYNY01000043.1:0-17846 GCF_003026135.1 Photobacterium sp. GB-36
GTCGGTGAAGAGCAAGGTTCTAATATCAGGGAACCCCGACCCTTGGCGCTCTAATCAATAACACTGAGCGACTTTTTCTTTTCTATAGGCGAAAAAAAACCGCATCTTTCGATACGGTTTTCTTAATGGTGGTCGGTGAAGAGGGATTCGAACCCCCGACCCTCTGGTCCCAAACCAGATGCGCTACCAAACTGCGCTATTCACCGACAATGTTTTAGGCTTTTAATGCCAAGGCTTCTTAATAAGATAACCTAAATAATGGGGTGGCTAACGAGACTTGAACTCGCGACAACCGGAATCACAATCCGGGACTCTACCAACTGAGCTATAGCCACCATTATAAGTGGTCGGTGAAGAGGGATTCGAACCCCCGACCCTCTGGTCCCAAACCAGATGCGCTACCAAACTGCGCTATTCACCGACTTAATTCTGTGTGCTTGAATAAACAAGCGGGCTTTAAAAAAGCCAGAAAGCTGACGTATCAACTCTCTATAATATGGGGTGGCTAACGAGGCTTGAACTCGCGACAACCGGAATCACAATCCGGGACTCTACCAACTGAGCTATAGCCACCAATGTATTACCTTCCGCCAATACGACCATTTAAATGGTGCGCCCGAAAGGATTCGAACCTTCGGCCTTTGGCTCCGGAGGCCAACGCTCTATCCAGCTGAGCTACGGGCGCCTTGCCCTATCGACGGGGGTGAATATTACGGATCAGAACGCCTCTCGGCAAGTGTTTTTTTTTATTTTTCTTTCGCTCGCTGATTTTATGCTCAAATAACTATTGATTCGTATCATACAAATACAGCGCACAAGTTTGATCCTACAGCACAACCCGATATACTAACAAATATGCAACAATATAATCATTTAAAAACATTAACCGTTCAATTTCAACATTAGCTGCGCGTAAAGATAACAACAACTAAAAATACAATTGGGAAGTATAAGGTGAACGCCATGGATTTTTCTTTTCGACAATTTTTATTCGCTGCTGTAGTCGCATTCACCATTGCAGCTCCCACAGTTGCTGACGACATGACAGATGAAGCTATTGCTGAACGCATTAAACCTGTAGGTTCATTACATCTTGAAGGTGAAGCCCCTATTGTAGAAGTCGCAGTAGCTCCACGTAATGGTGATGCCGTTTATAATACTTTTTGTGCTTCTTGTCATACTTCTGGTGTTATGGGTGCACCAAAAAAAGACGATGCGGGTGATTGGTCTGCTCGTATTGCCCAAGGTAAAGATGTGTTAGCCGATCATGCTATTAATGGCTTTAATGCTATGCCTGCAAAAGGGGCCTGTATGGATTGTAGTGATGAAGAAATTGTTGCCGCAATTAATTACATGATTGCTGGCTTATAATTTTTCTCAACCATAGATTTCTCAATCATAAATAAAGAGGGTGAGCATTATTAATGCTCACCCTCTTTTTATATGGCCGCTATTTTGTAGGGTTACTTTTTAAACATCGCGCGAATATTAGCAATATGCGCTTGCCCTTTGTTCATCCGCTCTTCAGCAGAAACAGGTTTGCGTTCACTTTCCCACTCCAAATCATCTTGTGGTAGTTCGTACAAGAATCGACTTGGCTCAGGTTTGATTAGCTCACCATACTGACGACGCTCTTTACATAAAGTAAAGGTTAGTTCGCGCTGTGCTCGCGTGATCCCAACATATGCAAGGCGACGTTCTTCATCAACGTTTTCTTCATCAATGCTGGTTTGGTGCGGCAAGATCCCCTCTTCTGTCCCCACTAAGAACACATAAGGAAACTCCAGCCCTTTAGAGGCGTGCAACGTCATAAGTTGTACTTGATCAGCATCGTCATCATCATCCCCTCGTTCCATCATGTCGCGTAGGGTTAAACGTTGCACCACTTCTTTTAAGGTTTTCTCTTCATTATCATAGTTATCACCTTCTAAATCAGCGGTGATCCAACTATATAAATCAGAGACGTTTTTCATTCGCATCTCAGCAGCTTTTGGGCTTGGTGAGGTTTCGTATAGCCAATCTTCGTAATGAATATCACGCACTAATTGACGCACAGCCGCCACCGTATCACCGCGTTCAGCATTATCTGCTAATTGATTAACCCAATGGGTAAAGCGTTGCAGTGATTCTAAACCTCGACCTGATAGGTGTTGCTCTAACCCCATCTCAAAACTCGCGGCAAACAAGCTTTTGCCACGCATGTTAGCGTATGTCCCAAGCTTCTCGAGTGTCACTGGGCCGATTTCTCGACGTGGTGTATTGACGATACGTAAAAATGCGTTGTCATCATCGAGGTTAGTCAGTAGGCGTAAGTACGCCATGATGTCTTTGATTTCAGAACGTGAGAAAAATGATGTGCCACCTGAAATTTTATAAGGAATACGGTTTTGCATCAGCGACTTTTCAAACAAGCGTGACTGATGGTTACCTCGATACAAGATCGCATAATCTTTATAAGCGGTGTTATTCATAAAGCGATGAGCAATGAGTTCACCAATCACTTTTTCTGCTTCATGCTCTTCATTTTTCGCTGTGATCACTTTAAGCATCGCGCCATCAGGGATCTCAGAGAAAAGGGCTTTTTCAAATAAGTGGGGGTTATTAGCGATCAAAATATTCGCTGTTCGCAAAATACGGCTGGTCGAACGGTAATTTTGCTCGAGTTTGATCACTTTTAAACTAGGGAAATCTTTATTCAGCAAGCCTAGATTTTCTGGCTGCGCTCCACGCCATGAGTAAATAGACTGATCGTCATCACCAACCACAGTAAAGCGCGCACGCTCACCTACCAATAGTTTTACAAATAAGTATTGGCTAGTATTGGTATCTTGATACTCATCCACCAGCAAGTAACGAATACGGTTCTGCCAATGTTTACGCACTTCGGCGTTATCTCGCAGCAACAAAACAGGCAGTAAAATCAAATCATCAAAATCTAATGCGTTATAGGCTTTCATTTGACGCTGGTACATTTCATAGCAATGTGCAAACAATTGATCGCGCTCACTACGGGCGTGTGCTGCCGCATCGGCTGGCGATAACATGTCATTTTTCCAATTAGAAATAGAGGACATTAATTGCTTTAATAAATCTTTATCGCCTTCAAGCTCATCTTCGGTGAGCTCTTTGAGAAGCGCCATTTGGTCTTGATCATCAAACAGTGAAAAACTGGCTTTTAAACCTAAATGCTTATATTCACGACGAATGATATTCAAACCTAAAGTATGAAAGGTAGAAACCATCAACCCTTTCGATTCTTGACGTCCCAATGTTTGCCCTACACGCTCTTTCATTTCACGTGCCGCTTTATTAGTAAAAGTCAACGCGGCAATATTGCGTGCTTTGTAATCACACTGCTGTACTAAATAAGCAATTTTATTAGTGATCACACGGGTTTTACCAGAGCCTGCACCAGCAAGTACTAAGCATGGCCCAGAAACGTATTTTACTGCTTCTGTTTGCCTTGGGTTCAGTTTCATTCGTTATCCTGACGCTCGTTTAAAAAGGTGCATATACATTCACTTTAAACTTGAGTTTTATTCATATAGCAAATACTAAAACTCAGACCAATCACAAAAAATCATACGTAATGATTAACAATCCCCTAAAGGTATAAATAGTAATTTCTACGTGACTCCATGGTAGAAACTCTATTTTATGCCAAAAATAACCGTTCTGTGTTTAAACGGTTATCATAGGTTACAAAATGGTAAATAGTGGTTACTCTATTGTAAATCCATATATTTGGATATTTACGCTCGGTTATATTGCTTAAAATTAGGAGATTTCATGCGGAAAATCGCAAAAATGGCCATGGTTGTCAGTATGGCACTATGGGTAACAGCTTGTGATCAGAATGCGGCAGAAAATACTGCGCAACAAGCAGCAAAAAGTATCCCCGTCGGTACTATTGCCATTACATCTCACCCACAAGAAATCCGCGTGGAATTACCCGGTCGAAGCAAAGCTTATTTAGAAGCAGAAGTTCGTCCTCAAGTTTCTGGCATTATCACAAACCGTGGTTTTACCGAAGGTAGTGATGTAAAGAAAGGCCAATCACTCTATAACATTGACTCTGCAACTTATAATGCCGCTTACTTAAGTGCTAAAGCAGAACTTGCCAAGGCACAAGCAACGTTAGAATCAGCAAAAGCATTAGCTATTCGTAGTAAAAAGCTAGTAGAACGCGGTGCTTTCAGCAAACAAACTAACGATGATAACCAAGCTGCCTATAAAGTTGCTATCGCAGGACTTGAAGTAGCAAAAGCAAACGTCAATACAGCCAAAATCAATTTGGATTATACCAAAGTTAAAGCCCCAATTTCAGGTCGTATTGGTCAATCTTCTGTAACTCCTGGCGCATTAGTTAATGCAGGGCAAGCTCAAGTACTTGCAACTATTCAGCAGTTAGATCCCATTAATGTCGATATTGCTCAATCTAGTGCGCAATTACTCCGTTTAAAAGCGGCATTAAAGCAAGGTGAACTCCAAGCTAGCCAGAATGCTGATGTTGAACTTATCCTAGAAGATGGTTCGGTTTATCCTCATCACGGCGTATTACAGTTTTCTGAAGTCAACGTTGATCCTAATACAGGCTCTGTCACATTACGCGCTGAATTCCCAAATCCAGACGGTATCTTACTTCCGGGTATGTATGTTCGCGCAGTGCTAAACACAGGTACCGATCCTAAAGCTATCATGGTTCCACAAAAAGCCGTTACCCGTAATAGTAAAGGCGAAGCAACGGTCATGGTTGTTAATGCCGAAAACAAAGTGGAATCTCGCCTTGTAACTACAGCACAAGTGATTGATAACCAATGGCGTATCACCAAAGGCTTAAAAGATGGTGACCAAGTCATTGTTGATGGCTTACAAAAAGTTCGCCCAGGTGCTTTGGTTCAACCGACCATAGCCGATAACACACAACCACAAAAGTAGAGATAAGATATGGCTCGTTTCTTTATCGATCGCCCTATTTTTGCTTGGGTGATCGCAATTATCGTGATGCTTGCGGGGGTACTGTCAATTCTCAAATTGCCAGTGTCGCAGTATCCGAGTATTGCACCACCTACGGTGGTGATCAGCGCTAGCTACCCTGGCGCAAACGCAAAAACTATGGAAGATACCGTTACTCAGGTTATCGAACAACGTATGACAGGTATCGATAACCTGCGCTATTTATCCTCCACCAGTGATAGCTTTGGTAATACTCAAATTACCCTCACCTTTAATGCTGAAGCGGATCCTGATATCGCTCAGGTACAGGTGCAGAACAAACTGCAATCAGCCCTTCCTCTGTTACCAATGGAAGTGCAACAACAAGGTGTGAAGGTAAACAAAGCAAGCTCATCATTCTTGATGGTTGTTGGTTTCTATTCTGAAGATGGCTCAATGGATAAAAACGATATTTCGGACTATATCAGTTCGAATGTTGCCGATCCTATGAGTCGTGTTCCGGGTGTGGGTGAAATCACCACTTTCGGTGCACAATATGCGATGCGTATCTGGCTAGATCCTTTAAAACTGACCAAATATAACCTTACCAGTATTGATGTTATTTCGGCAATTAAAGAGCAGAATGCACAGATCTCGGCAGGTCAACTTGGTGCATCTCCTTCTCTGCCAGGCCAAGAGCTTAACGCGACAGTTTCCGCACAAAGCCGCTTACAAACACCAGAAGAATTTAAAAACATTATTGTTAAATCTGACTCTTCTGGCGCAACAGTCCACCTTAGTGATGTTGCACGAGTTGAATTAGGGGCTGAAAGTTATTCTGTTCAAGTACTTTACAACGGAAAACCTGCTAGTGGTTTAGGTATAAAACTCGCTACAGGGGCTAATGCACTTGCGACAGCAGAAGCGGTAAAAGCGAAAGTTGAAGAGCTAAAACCTTTCTTTCCTGAAGGTTTAACCGCGGTTTACCCGTACGATACTACGCCATTCGTTGAAAAATCGATTGAAGGGGTTGTTCATACACTGTTTGAGGCGGTGGCACTGGTGTTTATCATCATGTACCTGTTCTTACAGAACTTCCGTGCAACCTTGATCCCAACTATTGCGGTTCCCGTTGTACTATTAGGTACCTTTGCGGTGCTGTCTCTGGCGGGATACTCCATCAATACTTTAACCATGTTCGCGATGGTGCTTGCCATCGGCTTGCTGGTTGATGATGCTATCGTGGTGGTAGAAAACGTTGAACGTGTGATGCATGAAGAAGGCTTAAATGCCGTTGAAGCAACACGTAAGTCGATGGATCAGATCACGGGCGCACTGGTCGGTATTGCCTTAACCCTCTCTGCTGTATTTGTTCCTATGGCATTTATGTCAGGCTCAACAGGGGTTATTTACCGTCAGTTCTCAATAACCATTGTTACCGCCATGGCACTCTCAGTCTTGGTGGCCGTGATTTTGACCCCTGCCTTGTGTGCAACCATGCTAAAACCGGTAGAGCACGGAGAGAAGAAAGGCTTCTTTGGTTGGTTTAACCGCACCTTTGATAACTTAACCAAGCGCTATGAATCAAGTGTTGCGGCGATGATCAAGCGCTCTATTCGCGTGATGTTTATCTTCCTTGGCCTAACCGTTGCTGTCGGTTGGATCTTCATGCGTATGCCAACCTCGTTCTTACCTGATGAAGATCAGGGTATCTTGTTTAGTCAGGCTATTTTGCCAGTTAACTCGACCCAAGAACAAACCCAAGAGGTGATGGATAAAGTCTCTGATTACTACCTAACTCAAGAAAAAGATAGCGTCGCTAGTGTGTTTAGTGTGTCAGGCTTTAGTTTTGCCGGTAGTGGTCAAAACATGGGTATGGCCTTTGTTGGATTAAAAGATTGGTCAGATCGTCAGTTACCAGGAATGGATGTAAAATCTATCGTTAATCGTTCAATGGCTTACTTCCATCAAATCAAAAATGCATTGGTATTTTCATTTGCACCACCAGCGGTGATTGAATTGGGTACTGCCAGTGGTTTTGACTTCTATCTCCAAGATAGAAGCGGCCAAGGACACGATAAACTGATCGCGGCGCGTAACCAGCTATTAGCTCTAGCGGCACAAAATCCAAACCTTATTGGGGTTCGTCCTAACGGACAAGAAGATGCACCGATGTACCAAATCAATATTGATCAAGCCAAAATTCGTGCTCTCGGCATTGATATTCAATCGGTGAATCAAGTATTGGGTACCGCTTGGGGTAGTTCGTATGTGAATGACTTCATCGACCGCGGACGTGTGAAAAAAGTGTTCGTACAAGGTGATGCACAATATCGTATGAAACCAACGGATTTAGATACCTGGTATGTCCGTAACAACAAAGGTGAAATGGTGCCATTCTCCGCATTTGCGACGGGTGAATGGAAATACGCATCACCTCGACTTGAGCGTTTCAATGCGACACCTGCGGTCAACATTCAGGGCAGCGTAGTTGCAGGTTACAGTACAGGTCAGGCAATGCTTGATATTGAAGAGATGGTGAAACAATTACCACCAGGCTTCGGTGTTGAGTGGAATGGCTTATCCTATGAAGAGCGTCTATCAGGTAACCAAGCACCTATGCTGTATGCGTTATCTATCTTAGTTGTATTCTTAGTACTTGCAGCCTTGTATGAAAGCTGGTCTGTTCCTTTTGCCGTGGTATTAGTCGTGCCACTTGGGATCATCGGTGCACTACTGGCCATGAACGCTCGTGGTATGCCAAATGACGTGTTCTTCCAAGTAGGTCTATTAACCACAGTTGGCTTGGCAACTAAGAACGCCATCTTGATTGTCGAATTTGCTAAGGAGTACTACGAAAAAGGCGCTGGACTGGTTGAAGCAACACTCCACGCTGTTCGTGTACGTCTGCGCCCGATTATCATGACATCACTGGCATTTGGTCTCGGTGTTGTGCCATTGGCAATCAGTACTGGTGTAGGCTCTGGCGGTAAGAATGCGATTGGTACTGCAGTACTTGGTGGTATGTTAAGTTCGACATTCCTTGGGATTTTCTTTATTCCAATATTCTTTGTGGTGGTTGAGCGTATTTTCAGCCGCGGCAAAAAGAAAAATACCGACAATAAAGAGCAAGTAGCCGAGTAATACTTCCTCCGAAAAATAAATTAGCGCATGCCTTTGGGTGTGCGTTTTTTTACCTCTAACTTCCTCTAATAGCAACACCTATAACATCTAACAAATAAGTTCAAAGCCACCATTCGCCTAGCATATAACTTAAACTGAATAATCAATGAATATTGTGCAAAAGCCATATTAAAAACTTGCGTATCAAGGGTGACTATCTACAATAATGAACGAGCGTTCATTCATTGCACCCCCAAATATGATTACCACTATGAATGAGAAAAAAGTACGTATATTGGCAGCGACAGAAAAGCTACTTGCTGAATTTGGTTTTCACGGCCTTTCAATGCAAATGGTGGCTAAAGAAGCCAATGTTGCAGCAGGAACTATTTATCGTTACTTCAACGATAAAGACGACTTACTCAACCAATTACATGATCATATTTTAAGTTATATCGCCGCTCAAATTAGTAATAATGTTGTCGATACCATGCCAATTAAGCAGCGTTATCGCACCATGTGGCTTAATTTATGGCATATGACACTAAATGGTGATGCCCCATTGATCATTCGGGGTCAGTTCCAAAATCTGCCTTGTCGCAGTAGACAAGAGCAGAAGCACTTAAGCCAAAAATTATTTTCTTCCGTAGCAACTATGTTTAATGAAGGAAAAACCTGCGGCTTATTTAAAAATATTGATAACGAGGTTCTGAGTGTTTTGAGCCTTGAGACGAGTTGTAACCTAGCTCGACGTCAAATCAATGGTGGTTTACAGATCAACGATGACGAACTTGAAGCAGTAATCAATGCTTCGTGGGACGCCATCATTCTGCATTAATAGCGTAAAACCGGAGCAAACTTTACAATGAAAAAATGGATAGTCGTGTTACTTCTTGTCCTCCTGTTATTCGGGAGCGTCATTGGTTTCAACTTGTTCAAACAGAAAAAAATCGCGGAGTACATGGCAAATATGCCAGAGCCCAATTATCCAGTTACGGCGATGACAACAAAAGGAGAGAACTGGTATCCAGCCATTCAAGCGATTGGTTTTATTGAACCAGTACAAGGTGTAACATTAACTTCTGAAGCCTCAGGTGTGATCAGCAAAATTGCATTTGAATCAGGTCAGCATGTTAAAGCCGGTCAAGAGTTAGTATCAATTAACTCTAATGTAGAAGTCTCTAGCCTAGAAAGTACTAAAGCGAAATTACCGGCAGTAGAGGCTACCTACAAGCGCTACCAAGATCTATATCGTAAAGGCTCGGTATCTAAATCAAACCTTGATGAAGCAAAAGCTAATTACCTTGCACTTGTCTCACAGATCAAATCGTTAGAAGAATCAATCCAACGCCGTGATATCGTGGCACCCTTTACTGGTGAAGTTGGCTTACGTAATGTTTACTTAGGTCAGTACATTCAACCGGGTACGCAAATTGTTCGCCTTGAAGATACCCGTACCATGCGTTTTCGCTTTACGGTTCCTCAAACAGATATTTCTAAGATCAAAATTGGTCAAGAAGTAGATATCAATGTCGATGCTTACCAAGATATTAACTTCAAGGGTCAAATCACAGCGATTGAGCCGGCAGTAAATGCCCAGACAGGTCTAATCCAAGTTCAAGCAGATATTCCAAACAGTGGCGGTAAATTACGTAGCGGTATGTTTGCTCGTGCACGCGTGATCTTACCAACCATTCCCGATCAAATTATCGTCCCACAAACTGCGATTACTTACACCTTATACGGTGACACGGTATACGTATTAAAAGAACAAGACGGTAAATTACGTGCAATTCAAACAGTGATAACCACAGGTCAAAATCATGGTAATCAAGTGCGAATCCTTTCTGGTATTAAAGCTGGCGAGCAAATTGTTACTACAGGTCAAATCCGTTTAAGTAATAAGACGCTAGTACATATCGTTGAAAATGATGCACTCAAAGCTCCAGCCGTAACCCCACTGTTGTAATTGGAGAACACTCAGTATGCGCTTTACTGATATATTTATCAGACGCCCAGTCCTCGCAATTTCGATCAGTTTAATGATCGCATTGCTCGGATTTCAGGCGATTTTCAAAATGCAGGTTCGACAGTATCCAGAAATGACCAACACCGTAGTAACCGTAAGCACAGCTTACTACGGTGCAAGTGCCGATCTGATGCAGGGCTTTATTACTCAGCCCTTAGAACAAGCCATTGCCCAAGCCGATAATATTGACTACATCACCGCCCAAAGTACCTTGGGGATGTCGACAATTACGGTACAAATGAAACTGAATACCAACCCCAATGCAGCCTTGGCTGACATTTTGGCGAAGGTAAACTCAGTACGTTCACAACTACCTACAGAAACCCAAGATCCAACGATCACCTTATCAACAGGTGGTGATACCGGTGTGCTTTACTTAGGTTTCACCAGTAAGAGCTTAAACTCGAGTCAAATCACTGACTACATTGAGCGAGTGGTTAAACCACAGTTATTTACCGTTAACGGTGTGTCTAAAGTCGATATGTACGGTGGTGTTCCTTACGCCTTACGTGTTTGGTTAGATCCACAAAAGATGGCGGCATTTAACCTATCAGCTGCCGATGTTATTCAAGTACTCAAAGCCAATAACTACCAATCTGCTGTTGGTCAGGTTAATAACGACTTTGTACTTTATAACGGCAGCGCTAACACGCAATCAAATAGTCCTGAAACACTAGAAAAGTTAGTTGTTACTAGTAAAGATGGTCAAGTCACTCGCTTAGGTGACATTGCTAAAGTAACGTTATCAAGAAGCAGTGACAGCTACCGTGCGACAGCAAATGGTCAAGAAGCCGTAGTCGCCGCTATCCAAGCAGCGCCGAGTGCAAACCCAATTGATATTGCATCCGATGTGCTAAAACTACTGCCAACCATTGAACGTAATATGCCAAGCACCATCAAAATGACGGTGATGTACGATTCAACGATTGCGATTAACGACTCGATTCATGAGGTCATTAAAACCATCCTTGAAGCAGCCGTGATTGTATTAGTGGTGATAGCCCTATTTATCGGTTCACTACGCTCGGTACTGATCCCAATCATCACGATCCCGCTATCACTTGTTGGTGTCGCCCTCGTGATGCAAATGTTTGGTTTTTCTTGGAACCTCATGACACTACTGGCCATGGTACTCGCCATCGGACTGGTGGTGGATGACGCCATCGTTGTTCTTGAAAACGTTGAGCGTCACATGAAAATGGGACAAAGCCCTTTCCGTGCTGCCATTATTGGTACCCGTGAAATTGCCGTTCCGGTTATTTCGATGACTATCGCCCTAGGCGCGGTATACGCACCTATCGCATTAATGGGTGGCTTAACAGGCTCGCTGTTTAAAGAGTTTGCATTAACACTCGCGGGCGCCGTATTTATTTCAGGGATCATCGCACTAACATTATCGCCGGTAATGTGTGCCCACTTCCTGAAAGAAAACGCAGCGCCAAATAAATTTGAACAAACAGTGCATCGCTTCCTTGATCGCCTCACCCTACGCTATGAAAAAATGCTAGGTGGCATCATGAAGATGCGTTCAGTCGTGATTGTATTTGCAATTTGTGCATTTGCGAGCTTACCGTTCTTATTCAAGTTCATTCCAAGTGAACTGGCACCAGCTGAAGATAATGGTGTGGTGGTATTCCAAGGTAATGCGCCATCAAACGCAAACTTGGATTACATTGAAGACACCATGAACCAAGTTAACAAGGTGCTAACCGATCAAAAGAGCGTAGAGTATGCACAGGTATTCTCCGGTATCCCTGCATCTAACCAAGCCTTTGGTCTAGCGACCTTGAAACCTTGGAGTGAGCGCGACCAAAGCCAAGCCGAAGTGGCAAATGAGGTTGCTAAGAAAATCAAAGACATTCCTCAAATGTCAGTGGCTGCGTTCCAAATGCCAAGCTTGCCAGGTGCTGGCGGTGGTTTCCCTGTGCAGTTCGTGATCACCACGCCGAATAACTTTAAAAGTTTGTTCCAAGTGGCATCTGATATGCTGACTAAGGTGAAAGACAACCCGATGTTCGTCTACTCAGATCTTAACTTGAAGTACGACTCGGCAGATATGAAAATCAATATCAACAAAGACAAAGCAGGCGCTTATGGTGTGACGATGCAATCAATCGGTAACACATTAAGTACCATGTTAGCCGGCGGTGATATTAACCGTGTTGATATCTTAGGTCGTTCATACAAGGTGATCCCACAGGTTGAGCGTAAGAATCGTTTCAATCCAAATGATTTAAACAACTATTATGTGAAAACCAATACTGGTGATCTGATCCCACTAGGTAGCTTAGTAACCATCACGGTGAAATCAACCCCACCAACGTTACCAAGCTTTAACCAGCAAAACGCAGCAACCATCAGTGGCGTATTAGCCCCTGGCACATCCATTGGTGAAGCGGTAAGTTGGTTAAATACAGAAGCAGCGAAAGTTCTCCCTAAAGGTTATAGCTACAACTACCTTGGTGAGAGCCGTCAGTACGTAACAGAAGGTAATGCACTATACGCAACCTTCGGTTTAGCATTGGCTGTTATCTTCCTAGTACTTGCGATTCAATTTGAATCACTTCGCGATCCGCTGGTTATTCTTGTGTCAGTTCCACTTGCTATTTGTGGTGCGTTAATCGCACTGGCATGGGGAGCGACGACCTTGAATATCTACTCACAAATCGGTTTGATAACCTTGATAGGTTTGATAACCAAACACGGCATCTTGATCTGTGAAGTAGCAAAAGAAGAACAGTTATACCATGGTAAGAATCGCTTAGAAGCGGTCATGGAAGCCGCGAAGATACGTCTTCGTCCAATCCTAATGACAACATGTGCGATGATTGCAGGCTTGGTTCCACTACTTTACGCATCAGGCGCAGGTGCAGCCTCTCGCTTTAGTATTGGTATCGTTATCGTGGCCGGTCTTTCTATCGGTACATTGTTTACCTTGTTTGTTCTGCCAGTTATCTATACATTCCTCGCAAGCGAACACAAACCGCTACCTGTATTCGTTGAAGATGACGATGCAACAGATAGCCATTTCTAAGTAATAAATAAATGAAAAAGGGCGCTGGAACTTCCGCGCCCTTTTATTTTAGCTAGTACGACGATTACAATAGAAGAATAACGATTCTCGCAACGGAGTAAGCGAATCATGTTTGATCCAAAGAAGCTTGAGCAAGTAGCTAAGCAAATTCAAGACGCAATGCCACAGCCAGTAAAAGAGCTCGGCAATGACGTTGAGCAAAAAGTACGACAAGTGATCCAAGCGCAATTGGGTAAACTAGATGTCGTGAACCGTGAAGAATTTGATGTGCAAACTCAGGTTCTCCTTCGTACTCGACAGAAGCTTAATGAACTTGAGCAAAAAATGGCAGAGCTTGAAGCAAAACTTGATGCTGAAGCGAAAAGCGATAACGCTTAATTTGAAAATTCCGACATTAAAAAGCCCGGTATAAACCGGGCTTTTTTCTATTTAATCAACGCTAAAATTAACCGCCAACAGCAATTTGCTTCATGTCTTTCATGTAACCACGTAGCTCTTTACCAATCACTTCTACTGGGTGATTACGCAGCGCTTCATTCACTTCAATTAACTTCTGGTTATCAGCAAAGTTAGATGTCTCACCTAGTCCTTTACCAATCACATCCGTCGCTACTTTTGGCATGAACTGCTCACGAAGTAGAGGTGTTGCCACGTTTGCAAATAGGTAGTTACCGTATTCTGCGGTATCAGAGATCACTACGTTCATTTCATATAAACGCTTACGTGCAATAGTATTCGCGATAAGTGGTAGTTCGTGTAGCGACTCGTAGTATGCTGACTCATCAATGATGCCTGATGCCGTCATTGCTTCAAATGCCAGCTCAACACCTGCACGTACCATAGCAACCATCAAGATGCCGTTATCAAAGTACTCTTGCTCACTAATTTGAATATCAGAAGATGGGTAGTTTTCAAATTGCGTTTCAGCGGTCTCACCACGCCAGCCAAGAAGATCAGCATCATCGTTCGCCCAGTCAGCCATCATAGTGCTAGAGAAGTGACCAGAGATAATGTCATCCATGTGCTTGTTATAAAGTGGACGCATCAGATCTTTTAGCTCTTCCGATAGGTCAAACGCTTTTACTTTAGCTGGGTTTGATAGACGATCCATCATATGAGATACACCACCAAACTTCAGTGCTTCAGTGATAGTTTCCCAACCGTACTGCAGAAGTTTACCTGCGTATTCTGGTGCGATGCCATCAGCAATCATCTTCTCGTAACAAACAATAGAGCCTGCTTGTAGCATGCCACACAGGATCGTCTGCTCACCCATTAGATCAGATTTTACTTCAGCGACAAATGATGACTCAAGTACGCCCGCACGGTGACCACCTGTTGCTGCCGCCCATGCTTTAGCAATCTCAAGACCATCACCTTGTGGGTCATTTTCTGGGTGAACGGCAATCAGTGTTGGCACACCGAAACCACGCTTATATTCTTCACGAACTTCTGTACCTGGACACTTAGGTGCAACCATAACAACGGTTAAGTCTTTACGAATTTGCATGCCCTCTTCAACGATGTTGAAACCGTGTGAGTAACCAAGAGATGCACCTTGCTTCATTAATGGCATAACCGTTTCAACCACATTCGTGTGCTGCTTATCAGGTGTTAGGTTTACCACTAAATCAGCTTGTGGGATCAGTTGCTCGTAGCTACCTACTTCAAACCCATTTTCTTTTGCATTCTTAAATGATTGACGTTGCTCATCAATCGCCGCTTGGCGTAGCGCATAAGAGACATCTAGACCTGAGTCTCGCATGTTTAGGCCTTGGTTTAGACCTTGCGCACCACAACCAACAATCACCACTTTCTTACCTTTAAGGTAATCAGCTTCTGTTGCGAATTCCGCACGATCCATAAAACGACAACGACCTAGTTGATCTAACTGCTGACGTAGGTTCAGGGTATTAAAATAATTAGCCATAACAACAAACTCCGTGAAAAAATAAATCCTTTAGTCGACATATTATTGTCGAATAACCTGATAGTAGATCAGGTAATTTGTTGCGCAAAGTGCTATATTCACAACAACTAATTGCAAATTGTGCAACATGGATGATGAATATTAAAAATCTGCAACTATTTATTCACCTTTGTGAGTCCCATAACTTTAGCCAAACAGCACAAGCCATGCATATCAGCCCTTCGGCATTAAGTCGCGTTATTCAGCGTCTCGAAGAGGAGTTAAGCCAAACCTTATTTATGCGTGATAATCGTAGTGTTGAATTAACGCTAGCTGGAAAGAAATTGCTTCCCGTCGCATCTTTAATTGTGAGTAATTGGTTCGAATTAAAAAGTGAATTACAGGAAGATCATTCTCAGCTACAAGGGAAATTAACCCTCTTCTGTTCGGTGACGGCAAGCTATAGCCACCTTCCTAATATCTTAAATAAGTTTCGCGTCATTTATCCCCATATCGAAATTCAACTTCAAACAGGGGATCCTGCCCTCGCAATAGAGAAAGTCCTATCCGGTGATGTCGACATCGCTATTGCTGCTAAACCAGACATCCTACCGTCTAAATTAACTTACATCGAAGTTGATCAAATCCAGATGTCGTTGATTGGGCCATTAATCTCATCACCTACATTACAAAAAAGCTTAACTTATGATCCAGATTGGAAATCTTTATCTTTTATACTGCCAGAATCTGGACCTGCGCGAACCCGTGCTGATAAATGGTTCAAGAAAAAGAAAATAACACCCTCTATTTATGCCCAAATATCAGGCCATGAAGCCATTGTTAGTATGGTTGCGCTTGGCTGTGGTGTAGGCATAGCGCCCGATGTTGTTATTAACAACAGTCCTGTTAGTGATAAAGTACAACGGTTTAACACAGAATCAATAGAGCCGATGAGTTTAGGTTTATGTTGTAAACAATCCCGTGAGCAAGAGCCTCTATTGCATGCTTTACTACAGCTTTTTAATGATAGCTATGTAGATAACTTACTTTAGCTCGTTTTATTAGTGCATTTTTCAAGGAACAACAGTAGTGCCTAGTCCAATATTAACGCATTCATATTGTGCTGATTTTTATGCTGATCATGGTTATCAATTTCTAAAAAAACTCTCACAAGAATATGTTCTCCCTAATAATCTTGTGATTTTTTCTGTCATGCATTGCTATGAAGGCTCTTTACCCTATATTAACGTTCTTGCCGAGCTCGCAGACAAACTTATATTCATTCCCAAAGATGCCACTGTAGGCGCAAACCCAGAACTTCTCGCAACGATAAAGAAAATCCCACGTTGTCATGTTGTTTCGACTCACAATAATAAAGCTCATTTAAAAAATATTGAGTATTGTGAGATGTTTATCCGCCAACATATTACTCCTGACACTCCTTTCCTTATTCTTGATCACGGTGGATATTTCTCGTCCTCTATTACACATATTTGCGACACCTTCAAAGAACAATGCATTGGTATTACTGAGTTAACCGCGAATGGCTTACAAAAATATCTTAATAAATCAATTTCAAAGCCTCTTGTTACGGTTTCCCATCTGAGTATCAAAGCGCCAGCAGATTTTGAAGCTTCTGAATGTATTGTTCACTATTCCGATCAAATATTACGAGAAGAATTTGGCCTTAAAATCAATAATTCAGGCTTTCTAAAAGCAGGCGTGATCGGTGCAGGAAATTTAGGGCGTGGTGTGATAAAGCACCTTAAAGCTAAAGGTATTACCAATATTCATGTTACTGATATCGACCCAAGAAGGTTAACTCAGTTTCCTCGTGATGGTATTCAAGCTTGCTCAATCAAATATTTAGTCGAACATTGTAATATGCTGTTTTGTTGCACAGGCAATCAATCAATTACACCTGAGATGATTGATGCACTTTCACAACCAATGTTTATCAGCACAGTTACCTCTGCTGATGATGAACTTCATTTGCCTGATTTATTACAACAAGGTGTACTCACCGAAGTGAAAACCAATAATTTAACCAAAGAATATAAAACACGTCATGGGTACAGCGTGTATCTCTTTGCGGGGGGGGAATCAGCAAATACGCCTTTTAAAACAGGGATGGGCGATCCAACTCTGTATTTATTTGAAGCGGCTCATATGCTTGCAGGATTACAGCTCATTAAAGATGCCACGCAATTTAAACCAGGTATCCAATCATTATGTGAAGATGACGAAATAATGATAGCTGAACGTTGGCTACGTCACTTTTATCACTATCAATGATCATCATATTAAGCCTCACTTTATCGTGGGGCTTTCTTTATGTGGGAATTTACAATCATACAGACGTAAAAAAGCCCCGTCATTTCTGACGAGGCTTTCTTGAATATGGCAGGGGTGGAGAGATTCGAACTCCCAACACGCGGATTTGGAATCCGCTGCTCTGCCAATTGGAGCTACACCCCTGTAGTTATTTTAAAGACTTAACTGTGTCTAAATAAAGTGGCGGAGCGGACGGGACTCGAACCCGCGACCCCCGGCGTGACAGGCCGGTATTCTAACCAACTGAACTACCGCTCCACACGGAGATAAAACTTTCGTTTTATCCGATATCCGTAGTTCAAAACGAATATCTTAACTTTTTGTCTTCACTTTTTGTAAAAGTGAAAACGAATTAGAAGCCTGGCGATGTCCTACTCTCACATGGGGAGACCCCACACTACCATCGGCGCTATTACGTTTCACTACTGAGTTCGGCATGGGATCAGGTGGGTCCATAACGCTATGGTCGCCAAGCAAATTCG
>NZ_PYNY01000044.1:0-15307 GCF_003026135.1 Photobacterium sp. GB-36
AGGCATTGCCTCTGCTGAACTTATAAATAGTCCCCAAGGATTAAAACTATTTTTAATCGATTCTTTTTTTTGGCACGCATCGGTATTGCCAAAAGGTTGTGAGCACGATTTAGCGAAAACTTTATCAAACTTTGCCTTATTGAAGTTATCGTCAACCTTAGGAAGTTCATAATGACTTGGTGGTGTAGGAACTACAGATTCGGGCTTATAAGTTGGCATAGGTTTAGGTGAATGAATGGCACTTCCAGATTTAGCGACTGACCCTCCTGATTAATGACCAGAAAAGCGATGTCCAATTTTCTTAGCTCCATGCTCAGTAAGTAAAGGTGCATTAGATTTTGATAATGAAAAACCTTTCCCTTCGCGCAAAAGTAGAGGCGATGAGGGAGAGTCCACAATCAGCGCACTCTCACCACTTTCTAACTCACTACGAATAGAGCTCGAACTTTTTCCCAAAGATAACGCGGCTAATTCACTATCTGAAAACTGAGCCCAATCTCCTTCAATCCTTGAAGCTTCATCAAAACCAAGCTGATCGACATTAACGATTTTTCCATTCATAAGTATATAAAGCAAAACTAACCAAAAGAGTGGTTAAAATACACGTAAAAATACCGAGGCAATAATTTGCCCGAAAGTAGCTCTATTTAACAATAAACATCTTTCACGCACCTCGAAATCATCGTTCGCGTGAATTTGATGGTGAAACAGGTGTTTTACGTAGAGAGCCAATTTCTAATAGTTACTTTTTTGATGTAGTTATTAAGTAACCGTTTTTAACATTTACCGTTGTGAGTTTTTCATTTGTTTCGCTCCTGATTGGGAGCGTTTTTGATGAATTTGTTACTTGTTGATACTCAGATGATAAGGCTCGCCAGCGAGACTTATCATTTAAAACCAAACCCTTACACCATCACGTTAAAGCTCCTTCGTGTGAAAAGCCGCAATACAACTACTTGTGACGTTTCGAGTTTCGCATGCGAACTTTCACAAGTGAAAATTATGTGTACGCATGAACGTTAAATTTCCGGGAAATTTTGGAAATATATTAGGTGGGTTATGGTGGTTACGCTAAATATCTTTTATAAGGAATGAGTAATGACCAAAAACGTCAGCTTCGTAATATCAGTAATAGCGATAACTCTATACGTACTGTATGAAGTTATTTAACGAAAATACCGCCTTAGATTAGGCGGTATTTCATAGTGTGGCATAGAAAAGCAAACCCACCGCCCATCCTAGGCTGGCGGGTAAAGAGATAAAGGAGGAAAATCTCTCGTAATCTATTAAACAATACTATTCATGAATCTAAAGTGAACTGGATATTTACAGGTATGCTTTACGTTTCTCACCATGATCAAAATTATGTATCTAAATCGAACCGATATGCGGCAACGTCCAGACATAACAAATACAGTCATCGAACAATCACACATAGTAGGACGCGTCCTACTACTTCCCATTATTCAGTTTGCCACTGCTAGTTGGTAGGTATTTGTTACCTGAATTTAATCGTTCTAAAACGCACCATTCATTTTAAATTATTTTATCAATCTTTAACTTACTTAAGTTTCATAACTTACGTAACCTTTAGCAGGAGTTCACAATAAATAATAATGAGCGCTGTTTTATTCGGTTTTAATGAATGGTTATTACTGTTTTTTTATGTAATTTTTGCATTAGAAAAACTAATCAAAAATTATATTATTTCTCACTTTTAAAAGCCGATTAAACTCCTATAATGCCCCACATCGAAACGCGACCCACGCCTTATAAATACTGTGTTTAGGCAAGGTTGTACGTTATAAAAAACTTGCTTTATTAAGGAATTCACAATGTCACGTATCATTAACAAAGTTGTTAGCTTATACACTCCAGTTTTCGCTTCTATGTACAAAGCGCAAATCAAATAAGCGTTTAAAGAATTTAAAAAGGGCGTTGAAGGTAACTTCAACGCCCTTTTGCTATTTTGTTAATAGATAGCTCAAAATGTGCCACTTGGTGCTTAATTTTTTATAAGTGCATCACCGATGCTCTCTACTGCTCAATAAAGATTTATGTCGCAAATAATTAGGACTTTTACTGGTTCTGTCACACATCTCACTAGATTTGCTATAGAACCTATTTTAATAAGCCCAAATTTATTGGACTTACGTTTAGATTACTTTAGATTTCACCTTGCCACTCAGGAGTCATTGCTTTTAATGCCATTGAAGCTCCACCACATTCGTAAATAGGGTAAGATTCTCTAATACGTGTAATATTAAAATACGCATATAATTTAAAGTTTTCTCCATCTTTTAAATATACGCCGTATCTAAGGCCATCAGTTACTATGAGTCTTTTACAGTTTTCTTTTCCTTGAGCATATCCTTCTGCTTGTGAAATAGCATTTAAGCACGAGTTACCTTTTCTTTTTGCTTCAACAACAACATCTAAATTAGAGTCATTTCTCGGTAAACGTTTAAATAGTGCAATATCTACTTTATTCCACTCAATAGCCATTTTTTGAGGTGTCCAGCCGAGGGCTCTCAATAGAGGAACTGCAAGGTAGGCAACCGTTTCAAATTCTGAAGGGTCTTGGTATTTTTGATACCACTTAGCAATTCTTATTAATTCATCAATTTCTTTGGTTAGTACATCAATTGAAGTGCTAGATACACCGTAATCAAATAGTGATTCTGATATATTTTCAAAACAGATATCTTTTTGAACGTTAACCTGTGGTAGTTTTGTGAGTGTTGGTAGACTATCAAAATCTAATTTTAAAGAGTGTATCCAGTTGATGACGATATCTGATGTAAGTTCTTGTGTTGTATCGCCTAACTTAAGTGAATAAGTATCAAAATTTTTTGGATTTTTGTTATATTTCCATAACCATTTTACTCGACGGATATGTTGTAATCCCCATCCGTCTACATCGCCAAAGTTTTCATTATATTCATAGTCGCCGACTACCATACCTACACCATAAACTTGTGAAGTACCTAGTCTAAGAACAACAATATCTCTATCTATGATCGTTTCGCAAAAGCGCTTTAAATTAGTAACCTTTCTCGATGACCATTCATTTTTTTTTAATTTTTCAGCACAATCAGGCCAAGCTCCTTGATAACCAGGTCCTGTAATAATTACATCCCATTTAAGACATAAATCTACATAATTTCTATCTTGGTCACCTGCAGCGTGTTGCCAATATTTTATTGTTCTAGTCATATATTTTGATAAGTGGATTGTGATTATTATTGTTAATAACCCCTGAGAGTAGGGCTTATTTGACCGTATGGTTATTTATGCGCACTAAGTGCTGTTAACGGCTCTATTAATAATGCGGTTAAAAAACAGAGAATGACTCCCAGCTGAGAGTCGTTCTTGTGTCTAAATTTCTGTCGCATATGTCGCTGTACTTGCTTCTTTCCATCCATTGTCAGAAACAATTTCTTTTGCCTTTGCATCAGCTTCATCCTTCGTTTTAGCTTTAACAGTGACAACAAAGAAAAAATCCAAGCCATCCCTTTCAACAGACTCAGACCACTGATTGTAATAATCCCTAGTATTTTCGCTCCGCCTCTTAATTGAACGTTTATATAAAGCACGTCGAACATCATCTGCGGTAGGCTTTGGATTCTTGATTAGCTTACGGTATCCCTGATTACCAGTGGAATACGCGACCCAAGTTTTTGTATTTAGACAGATATTTTTTTGATACATATATTTAATCCTGATTTAAAAGAGAGAAACAGATAAATACGCTTTACTCATTGATTTATAAATATTGAAAAGGATAAAGAAATATCGATATTTAATAGATGATGGTTAAATCGATCCGATATGCGGTAACGACCAGATATCGAAATACCGCCTCGATGGGAAGTATTTTTAGTGTCACTTATCCCAATAACATAAAAGTTGCGATTTGTTGTGAATCCAGAAAAAAAGATCGTCTATTGACGATCTTTAATATCATAAACACTTAAAGCGAATTGTTGCTTTTGGGTAATTGCCTAAGATAAATGGCCCTTGGTTTTCGTGAGTATCTAGTACCTCTAAGCTTTTATCTAAGCTTTGACAAAACTTGTTAGCTTGCTCTAGTACTTCTTGTAGTAACGGTTCACTACCCGATGGAAAAGCCCCTTCCTGACGCGACATAACATATTGATCTTGTCCTGAAGGTGTTGGACCCGTAGTTGTTGTTGCACAACCAGCTAGCCCAAATAAAGCAAAAGTAATAAATAGTTTATTCATAATAAAATTCTTCAATAAAACAAAAGCGATATTAAGCTTATTGTTATTTTTTTCAATGTTTTATCTATGTTTTCATATGCTTTGTGGGATACCATTTGCGGACAATCCGAGGATAAGGCCCGCCAGCGAGACGCGCCATTCATTTCAAACCACACCCTTACCACCATCACGTTAAAACGCCTTCGTGTGAAAAGCCGCAATGCAAGCATCGCTCACACCAAGGCAACGTCATGGTGTTGTCGGGGCGGTTTTCCATTCATTTTGCCGCTGGCTAGCTTAGGAGCTTGTTTCCAACCCCTATCCCCAATCTTGGGGAAGTTTACGCTCGCGCAAACAAGAGCCGTTCGCACCGTAATGGCTCACGCTCCTAGGTTTAACTGAATTGGTTTGTGGTTCGCCATTACCGTGCGTTTGGGTATCGTGGGTGCTGGCGCTTCATAATTACGGCTACTTGGTGCCTTTTGCTGGCACAAAGCAGCCTTAACATAATGGTTTTTATACGCACTAACCAATTTTAGGTAATCTTAGTGCCACAGTAAATTTGGCATAAGGGATATCATTAATAATCTAATATCTAGGTAAAAGCCGTTTAAACCTCAACAGTTTTATTCCTTTGTATAGGTCTTATATATATTTACATTAGTTACTTTAGTTGTAACGCTATAACCATGATTCATTAAACGATTATCAATATAAAAATACGAAATAGCACTAATAACCACAGCTATCGCACAACATAAAATTAACATTTTATTATGTTGTTCCTTTTGCGTGTCAGTCCAACTATGTGCTGCTACTTTATTTGTTTTGATAATAATAAACATGGCAAGCCACAACCAAACAACAACACCAAATAATGATATTCCGACAAGCGGTGCGCTTACTGAATATTTAATGATATTCGTTAATGAATACGCATTAAAAAGTGCGGTTATCCATGAACTAATGAACCAGAAACACCCAGCACTGAGTAGTAATGTTATAAAAATAAACCCAACTTTATTTTTTAATGATATTTTCTCATATTTGTAATTTTCTAAGCGCACTTGTCAGTTATCCTGAAACATTTTTCACTTCAAATAATGGGTCCAGTACTACACTAAGAGCTATGGAAACAGCGGCAATAATCACTAACGGTAAAACTCCAGTACCTCCAACAATCAATCCAACTATCAGCTCTGCACCATAAATAGATAATGCGGTTTTTATAAAATCAGCGCCTACATTCCCGAACCAATCGTAAAAATCGGTCTCATCGTTAAAAATCAGATCATTCGTATTTATCGCGGCTGATATAATCATGGTCATAGCACCGGCTTTTATACCTGCACCTATACGCTGTTTTGGGGCTAATCCTAGCTGTACTACTTTCGGGTTATCTATGGCATAGGTCTTCGTTCCGTTCACCTTAATACGCATACCTTTAACCATCACATGGCGTAACATCTGATTGCCATTATTTCGAGTTGATATTGACACACGTGTTTTCCCATTGATCACGGAATATCGTGCTGTTACACCAAAATCGCCAAATGCTTGAGTCAACATAACAGCGCCAAAACCTGTAGCTAAATACTCACCCCATGTTTTAACTTTATCTATATCTTTCAAAATCAATGTCGATGGGACTTCACCCTTTTGGTGGTATCGTTCATCAATCATGTTTTTTATGGAATAGAAGGTATCTTCTTCGGTAAGAATCAATACAGATTGGTGATTCTTTTCTAATTCTTCTTGTGTTGTACATTGACCAATGAATAATCCATTACCTGAAATATTATTCATCAGTTGCTCATGCTTCAATGAATGTTGATTAGCCTCAATACGAGCTAACGTATCCAGTGTTTTTTGCGCCCTAGCTTCTTTAGCCAATTCGGATTTATTAGCACGTTCAGTCTGTTTGACTAAGCTGTCATGACGATTAAGCTCAGTAGGCGGCGAGAGCCATGTTAGAGATTTAGCCATTTAAAAATAGAAAGTTTATTGAGTTTGAATCATTGTAAATAAAAAAGTGGCTAGGCAATAATTTGCCCCAAATGGGCTCTATTTAACATATTGTATGTTTTATGCGTACTAACAAACAATGTGACATTACTAACTTGTGCAAGCAAACAGGCAAACAAGCTTACGTTGCGATTAATAAGGGCTTGTTGCAATCCCTCCTATCCTAATAACTCTATTTAATCTGCTTCACCCAACGTGGAAACTCGTTCAAGTAAATCATAGTTGCGCCAGAGCCTTTAGTTGATACATCAAAAACCTTGTTATCAACCACAACACTCATTTTGTGGGCATTTTTAATTAAGTTCATAACATTTTCATCAAGTTGCGAGTCGCTTATAAAATTGTTATCAACAATGAGTTGTACGTCTTTACCATCAACATCATAAGTGAGCCAGCCTGTTGCTTCACTAGCTTCAAATGTCAGTATTTGTCGACCAACATCCACATATGCCATTTTGCTAACATAGCTACCAGATCCTGCTGGATAGGATTGCGCTACGGTGTAATCACCAAAGGTTTTCACTGTCGATAAATCCCATTCCGCATTTGGATCTTTGCGACACTCAGTAACCTTTGCTTTTGTTTCATCTGCGTGGTTTGCGTAATAATCAACGGATTTTGCATCCTCTGTACAACCAAAAAGAGCAGTCGCAACGAAAGCAGTGATTAAAAATTTACGGTTCATTTTATGTATCCTGTCATATAGAAATCTACTTGCTGCATATTAAACACTGACTAATGTATGTTTTCCAATACACCGCATAAATTAGATCAATAACAGCTGTATTTAACATATGTCATCTTTCACGTACCTCAAAATCATCGTTCGCGTGAATTTGATGGTGAAACGGGTGTTTTTCATAGAGAACCAATCTCTAATAGTTACTTTTTGGATGTAGTTATTGAGTAACCGTTTTTAACATTTACCGTTGTGAGACTTTCATTTTTTTCGCTTTGGATTAGATCTACTTTGATGGATTTATCACTTGCGGACACTCCGAGGATAAGGCTCGCCAGCGAAACGCGACATTCATTTCAAACCACGCCCTTACACCATCACGTTAAAACGCCTTCGTGTGAAAAGCCGCAATGCAAGCATCGCCACATCAAGGCAACGTCATGGTGTTGTCGGGGCGGTTTTCCATTCATTCTGCCGCTGGCTAACTTAGGAGCTTGTTTCCAACCCCTATCCCCAACCTTGGGGAAGTTTACGCTTCGCGCAAACAAGAGCCGTTCGCACCGTAATGGCTTACGTTCTTAGGTTTAACAGCATCGGTTTGTGGTTCGCCATTACCGTGCGTTTGGGTATCGTGGGTGCTGGCGCTTCATAATTACGGCTACTTGGTGCCTTTTGCTGGCAAAAAGTAGCCTTAACATAATGGTTTTTATGCGAAATGTTACGTGCCTAACTCCAGCAAGCTGGCGGGCACTGGGCACAACGCATAAAACGGCAATTATGTTAAATTTTCCGTGCTCAGTTTGGCATTGGTGTTCGCTTTAGCCACAAGCCAACATCAAAACTGTCTAACGAGGGACGTTCGCCAGTAAAATACGAAATATTTTTATTAAAAAGTGTCGATAGCGTAATCAGTGTATCTAGTCGTGGTCGTGTTTTTCCGTACTCTAAATCTAAGTAGGTTTGTCTTGCTATTTTCATGTGTTTAGCGGCATCGACTTGCGTCATGCCATGCTCTTCACGGACTTGTTTTAGCAAAAAGTGAAATGCGGTAGGGGTGTTCACTATTTTAGTTCTTCTATGTTTTTATACGTCGGACCAAGAGATTGTATCGCTAAACGGGAAGTTGAAAAGTAGGGAAAGTGGTTTTTCGTATAAATGGTGAGGGTGGAAAGTTGCCACTAAATAGATGATATAACGCTTTGTGTTTAATCGTTCTTCATTACTATGAGTTAGAAAATAGGGTTCTGTCGCAAACTTTGGGCTATTTTATTTGTTGCTAGGTTACTCAAGTTGATTATGCCGCTATCAGATTTCTGTTCGTCAAAGCTATGTTTTGCCATTTGCCTCCTTCAGCTTCCACCTCACGATAGGCTCCTTGTATAGGCTAACACCTCCCGCTCGACAAGGTGTGTAGAAGTCTTCATCTCTTAGGTTGACATCATGTTCGGCGCATAACGAAAAAGGCCAAGTGCATGCACTTAGCCTTTATTAAAAACCATCAACGTATTTAAGACTAAATAGTTAGTTAAGTGACATCGTCACACGATTTATCGATAGCGGATCTAATGTTGGCTTAGGTAGTTTTAGTGCTTGTACTGCGCTTAAACCTTCTGAAGTGATCCCACCTTCATATTGTGGCTTAGGCTCACCAGGAACAAGGTAGGCTTTTGAACCTGGGTTCCATGCAGCAAAAAAGTCCGACAGATCTTTTTGTGCTGCGTAAGAGGCACATAACATCAGTTGATCACCTTTGCTTAATCCATTTTGATTACGACAAACGTTATTGGTTGGTAATAGCGTGTTGTCTTCTTCATTATTACGCGTTAAACGATGCATTAGCTTGATCAAATCCCAGCCTTTTAGTCCGGTTACAGTATTCGCGTAGTAAGATGGCAAAGGTGCTTTGATAGCGTTATTGATATCAAACTCTTGCTCTGCCCATTCTTTTAACTGAGCAAACATCAGTAAACGTTCACCGTTACCGCCAGCAGCCCATGCATGTCCTTGCTCTAGGCGGACAAAGTCAGGTGCCATTTTGATATCAGCTTCGACACGGGACATTTTACCGAGGTATTTATCCTGCATGTAAAGTGCCAGCATGTTGTTCACCACTTCTGTAGCACCTTCCACATTAAATGGTGCTTCAGCGGCATTGTGACCAACCTCGTGCCATAACAACCAGTCATTTAATGGTGTAGTTGATAGTGATGTTGATGTTTTATTAAAGCTGCCGTTCATCATTGGGTAGCCGGAGTGGGCTGCGCCAATAGAAATAGCGATATCGTTTACAAAGTGGTGCTTGTTATTTGATCGCGTGCTATCTGTCGCTTTGCCATTATGACCATTTCCTTCTCCAACCGCTTCATCACGAGCGTAGAAATCATTGATATCTGCGGAGAACAAATCAAGTTCTGCCGCAAATTTGGTTCTATCACCACCATAATTGTTTGCTGTTAAATTCTTAGCGGCAGCGGTGTAAATAAAGGTATTCGATTCAATTTCACCAATAGGTGCTGGTGAGCTTTGATCGTTAACCCATTTATCGACCTTAAACCAAGGGGCGTTCACCGTACCTGAGAAGTTTAATGTCACAGGATTGGTTTCATTACCTTGCACATATACGAGGCCGCCATAAGGCGCTGTAAAATTAGCTGTTGCATTGGGTTGTAGAGTAAAGGTCTTGGTCATACGAGGCGGACGCTTTAAACCTAACTCATGTTTTTCACGACCTGTTAAATCATCTGCCAGTGCAACGGTTACTGTGATCGGATTACTATTACCGGATGCCGTGATTGTCATTGGTTCATGTGCAATTGCCCATTGACCCGTAGCTTGACGGTTTCCTGCAAACCAAGCGGCAGTGTTATTACTTAAATCAACAGTGATGCTAGTGCTACCACCACTTGTTGTAACTTCACCAGGGTATTGGCGAACATCTGCTTTAATATCAAGGTCGAAGTAAGTTCGACCCAACATCAAGCGTGTTAGCGGTTTTTCCATGTAATTTAATGGGTAGCTTGGGTTCATCCAGCCAGCGTATTTACCTACGTTTTCTTTCTCTGCGCCATAAACCATGTTGTTGGCTTCAAGACTTTGCTTTAGCGCATCACTACAGGTGGTTTGCCCAGCAGCGGTATCACCATAACAGTTTAGGAATTCAGTAAAGCGTTCAAAGCCAAGTTCGTCTTCTTTACCAGATTCAAAGCGATAATCGAGATCGTTCCATAACCATACTGTCATGTTTTGGTAGATACGATTAAGATCAACACTGCTTAAGCGTTCACCTTGGTTGCCTCTAGTTCTAAAGTACAGTTCGTGTTGGTATAAACGCTCGATATTAGTACCAAGATCTGCCGCTTTAATCATGGCCTTTGCTGTCGCTTCATCTAGCGGAAGTTCTTTGTAAGCAGCACGATTCATGGCTCCAATAATTGGAACACCATTTCCTGGACGATACTCTAGACAGTTAATCTCATAGTGATAATCCGTTAACGTACATTCTTTAACATTGAACTCTTTAAGAATACGTTGTTTGTCTGCGTCAATATCTTCTGTCGCTCGCGCCTTACCGTCTTGGTAGGTATCAACGAAAGCTAACAGCTCAACGTTTCCACCTTGCCCGTCTTCAATCAGCTTACGTGCGACTTCTAAGCTTGGTTTATCGTCAGGCTTTTCGTTGGTAATAAAATCCCAGCTAACAGAACCATCAAGGTTAATGGTATAAGGCAGTTTAATATTACCGGTTGTTTCGTCTTTGCTACCAGTATAGCGTTCTAAGACCCAGTAACCGTGTTGACGTTGAGAACGGACGCGTTCAGGGTAGCCATAACTTGGACCATTACCACCTGCGGTTGATTGACTATTAATGGCTAATCCTGCACCGTCCAGTAAACGAGTAAAGTCATCGTTCACACGTTTAGTAATACTTTCCATGATCAAGATATTACCGCCACGCTCTACATAATTGAGTAGATCAGAAACATCTTGTTGCGTTAGTTTAGGTTGTTCGGTGTTGGCTAAAGAAGGGATCTCACCACTGGTTGATACACTATTTTCGTAGCCGTTTAAAATTAATAACGGCATATCAACGGGATCGATACCACTAAAGCTTGAAAGCTGTTGAGCTGTCATCTTAAAGCGAGGATCAATAACAAATGGTGCTTTATTACCAATGACTAGATGTCCTGAACGGCGGAAATAAACATCAGGAATATTGGTACCAATGTTGATTGGTTCTACTGATGCCGTGTATTTATCACCAATTAAATAACGGAAGGTATTGGAGAAGAAATTCGCCATATCTTCGGAGTCTTGGGTGTTATTCCAACATGCTCCGTTGTCACTTACGCCGTTATCCCAACTATAGCTTTCAGGGCACACCAGAATCGTGTTGTATTTGCTGTTACCTAGCAACATAACTTTACCAGCACCTACTTCACCAATACTGATAAATGGCAGATTAAAGGTTGCAGTGTTACCACCGACTAAATCTGGTTTGACTGTTGATGGCGCGTCAGTAATGTATGCAAGAGAACGTTCATCCCATGCTTTCTTCTCACCAAAACGTAGCCAAAAGTTATTATCGTTACGCGGCATCAATACAGGAAATGCTGCATTCGAGATGTTGATTGCACCTTGTCCACGAGGATAACCTGGACTGCCGTAGTACCATGTTTCGTCACTAAATACGTGGAATTTAGTGACAGGTTTCCAGCCTTCTGACTGCGCATCAACACCGGCCCCCCATAGCTTTAAAATATTCGCTTGAATGTTACCGCCAGCATCCATCACACGAGGAAAAGATAAGCTTGAGATACTGCGTGTGGCACTACATTTACCTTCACAAATCGCGGTGTCGATATCTAGTGCTAAACCTTGATTAAATTGTTTATCAAACTCACCATCAATAGGTGTTGGAGTCCCAGTGCCGTTATCAAGCATCACAGGCTCTGACAGTGATAGGTTAATCGCTTCATTGATGACGTTCGGGTACATGGCAAATACTTGGCGCACACGATCGTTGATCACAAGCTGTGAACCATCATGAGAGTAACGTTGCAATAAACGTTCAGCATTACGGCCTAGGTGCTCAGCGCCTAAATCTGCAATGGAAAACTGTGTTTTATTGGCTTTGATTTCACCTAATTCAAAGGTATCAATACCAAAAGAGACAGTTTCACCCCAGTTGAATGAGAATTTGCCTTGTTCATCGGTAATGCCACGAGATGAATGGCTGTAGTACTCAATACCTTGTACTGGATTGTTGTGACTATCAACCAGCGTACCTTGAGATAGGATCACCTTTGTCGGTTGATAAACCAAGTTTGCCTCCGCATTGGCAGAAACAAAATTAGAATTTAGATCGTCACTTGTACCAGGAGTGACTTCTGGTTTTACATTCGGTTCATGAGTAGAAGGTTTGCTATCCGCTTCGGTATTTTCTTCGACTTTATCGGCTAATAACTTGTTAAACTCATCTTTACTTAAGGTCTGTAATTCTGTGGAGTGATACAAGCTGTTAAAACGTAATTGCTCAGCAGAAGATAATGACAGTTCAACTACGCCACCGATAGCAGTACCACTTTTAAGTAATAGGCTTCGAGTGTTATCTAATGCATTTTGCAGTTCAATAGCATCTGTGATCGCAACAAAACGATCTGAATCCGCTAAGTTTAAGCGCTTAACTTTTTCTAGTGCTGTGTCTTTGGTGATTTTAAGCTCGATATTGCTAAATGTTGCAAGCTCAACAGCACCGTAATAACAACTGACAGTATCGCCATTGTTAATAATCAGGCTGTTTGCTGTTTCACCATTACATAACACGCTGTTGCCAAAACTAAGATCGCTATCTAAAGCAAAAAGTGCGGTGGCGGTTGGATCTGGCTCTACTGGAGGGATGACTTCTGGATCACCTGTTTCAGGATCAACAACTGGTGGCGTGATTTCTGGCTCTGTTGGTGGTTCAACAGGTGGAGGTGTGATTTCTGGCTCCGTTGGTGGTTCAACAGGTGGCGGTGTGATCTCAGGGTCGTCAATATCTGGTTCTGGAAGTGGTTTACTCGGCAGAATTTCGGTAGGAGGAATAATGGTTGTGTTAGATGTATCGTCACCATGACAACCTACCAATAAAATTGAGGAGCTAATAGCAACAGCAATAAGTTTTTTTTGCATGAAAGCATGACCTAAGATAGTGATTTTTTTGCTGTTTTATATTGTAATAATCAAGTTGGCAACTTGATTTATGTCTCTGCTTACAACTTGAAACAATTATAAAAAACAAGCTTTATGGGTATACCCTAAAGAAACCACTCTCCACTGCCTCTCAACCCTTACCGCTTCATTTGTGAAACCATCTATACTAAACTGATTTGAGAAACCAACTTAAATTAAACCAGTTTAGGGAAAACCATGCTGATCCGTGCTTACCTTCGCGCCTCAACCACCGAGCAAGATGCCCAACGGGCAAAAGAAGAACTCAAAGCCTTTGGCGCCAAATTTAATAGTCGCATTGCTGGCTACTACATCGAAAACCAATCTGGCACCAAGTTAGAACGCCCTGAACTCAACAAGCTGATAGATGACAGCGAAGCCGGTGATGTGTTGCTGATTGAAAAGATGGATCGCCTTACTCGTTTACCTTGGCTTGAATGGAAAACTTTAAAAGCACGTATCATGGAAAAAGGGTTGGTGATAGTGGTGGTAGATCAGCCTATGACGCATGCGGTGTTCAGCGCAGGAGAGCAGAACAGCATTACGTTGGCTTTAACCGAGTTCATGTTGGATTTGGGTGCAGCCATGGCCCGTGATGATTACGAAACTCGTCATAAACGCCAAGCGCAAGGCATTGCGAAAGCAAAAGCGGAAGGTAAGTACCGTGGGCGCCGTGTGAATGAATCCCTGCATCAAGATATACGAGATCAATTAAAACTTGGGCGGAGTTATTCAGAAATACAGCAGAAGTTAGGCTGTAGTAGGGCGACAATAGCGAGAGTGGTAAAAGAAGGTTAGTTTTGTCGTGTTGGTAGCAATGTCGGGGCGAATTGCTTTTACTGTGATTTGTTGCGTCTTTAACAAATATTAAATGCGGTATTTTAGCCACAAGTGATGCTTGAATGATGCAAAAACAGGGCTTAACGCCCTGTTCTTGTGTGTAATGTTCTTTTGTAGTGCGCGATAGATTCATTAAGTTAAATAGGGCTGTTTTCAGAGAAAAGTCACACTAGGTGTCGAGTGATAGGTGTTTGCGGTATTAAAGTCGTTTCTATGATTTAATGTCTGGTCGCTATCAAATGAAATAGCTAAAATTAAATATCCTGCTTAAGAGTATGGAGATGTTCATGCTGGATAAAACTCGTGGCAATATTTGAAGTTATGAGTCAAAGAATAATCGCATCAAATAGTTTTATTGAATTTTAGTCCAAAACTGAATATCGCTTATGATGGTTATAATTAATAGGATGACTATATTTGAAATCACAACTTCCACCACAAGATGTTTATGATTTATTAAAAGAGCATATGGGATTTCTTTCAAGCTCGATTGCTGCTTTTCATGATGGTAATTTTGCCGAAGCCAAGCGAATCGCAAGCTCTATAAGAACACTTCTACATCATTCAAAAGATGATGAATCGCTACTAACTCAGTTTAAATTAGCTTTTAATCTAGAAAAAGACGTAATATTTTTCGATATTAAAGATTATGGTAAATTGAGTTTTTTCAATAGTTCAGTAATATATTCTAGCGTGTCTATTCCTATGTTAAAAAAAGATTTTGATACGAGAAGTCTTTTGGGGAAGTTTCCTTGTTTAGTAACAAAAAATGATTGGTTAAATACAGTTGTTTTAAAGTATGGGAATAAAACTTGGTCAAGAAATGATTCTGTTACTTTCTTAAGGAATAAAATTGGTGGTCAGCACTTTAATGGAAAAGTTAATCAGTTTGATTACGAAAATATGAAAAGTATGAATTTTATAAGATTATCTAGAGAAGGGATGCAGACAGAAGAAGAAAGTATTTCCCTTTTACATGTATCTATTTATGAGTCAGGTATAAGTATGTGGCACAGTGTTCGCCAGTATATGGAGTATGCTTCTAGGGTTACCAATTCAAAAGGTGAACCTGACTTGTATAAGAATTATTACCCATATATTTAGGGTCTTATTAAAATCTCGTGTAACTGATAATTATCAAGACTTTAGATGATTTGCGAGTACGCATTAATAGAATTACTGTTAAATGACCGTCCATTGAGGCGGTCTTTTAGTATCTGGACGTTACGGCGTATCGGATCGCTTAAGATCAAATATGTTAAATACAGTCTTTTTTAGCTAAAAATCGTTTAAAGTGATTTTTTAATTAGTCTAAAGTAATTAAACAAC
>NZ_PYNY01000045.1:0-11921 GCF_003026135.1 Photobacterium sp. GB-36
CTTTTTATCTTACTTTCTTGATACTTCTATTAACCAATTCTAAACTTTATATTAGAGTGCAATTTAAATCATATAATTATTAAATGTGCATTCCTGTATTTTTACTAGACAAACAAAGCAATCGTTTATGATAGAGATCATGATTTAAATATGAAACAATTCTTATATTGCATTTGTACTTAGAAGTATATATATGAATACATTAATGTCTAATTTATATTTTCAATATTAGAATCATTATGATTTCTTTACCCTATGAGATCATAACTAGATTATTCGAAAATTTAATTAACAGATAAATCATATAATTACCCGACTGCTTTTTTAAATATTTATTGGCTTGATACTTGTAAATTTTTCAATGATGAAAGGCTCAATTACTTCCATTAATATTTTTAACTGAGTGAGGCAAAGATATGAAGTGTTTAAAACACTCTTTACTAGCATGCTCGTTAGCCTTAGTTTCAACCTCGGCCCACAGCATCATACCGCATGCATTCACTGACAATGGTGGCTGCCCTAGTAATGCTTTTTTGTTTCAAGGTAATCCAACTGTAGTGTACCAAATGGATTTATCTTCTGGATTTTATCGCCCATCGAAAACGATGGCATCTCAAGTCAATGCTGTTGGATTTAACGTCACAGACAGTTATATTTATGGATACGACGTAAATAATGAAGAAATTGTCCGTATAAATCAGCTTTTTGACTTCGAAACTATTCCCGTCACAGGTATTGATACCACCATGCCCTATCCAACTGGTGACGTTTATAACAATAAATATTACATCTACAGACAGGGTGTAGGTATGTACGAGATAGATCTAACGACTTTGTCTGTTACTCTCGTCATGACACCCAGTAGTGCCACATTAAACCTTCATGATATGGCTTTTCATCCCGATTCTTCTGGACGACTATTTACTGTTGATAGCGACAATAAAAAGCTTTATGAAATAACTAACTTTACTACACCCAATAGTGCATCGTTTGTTGAAATTGGTGGGATCAATGTTCCAGAAAACGGTGGTTTTGGTGCGCAGTATTTCGATTCAAATGGTTTCCTCTACCTAAGCCGTAACGATGATGGCGCCATTTATAGAATTGATTTAAGTGATTTATCGAGTTTTACATCAAATGCCGTTTTTTATTCTGATGGTCCGACTTCAACGTTGAACGATGGCGCTAGGTGTTCAACGTCTGCCATAGTGGCTGAAAATACAGATTTTGGTGATGCTCCTGATACATACAAAACATCCCTTTCTACTAACGGCGCTCGTCACTACAATATTTCAGGCGTCAATTATTATTTTGGTTCCAATATTGATACAGAAGGTGATGCTTTTGTTTCACCGAATTCAGATGATGCCAACAGTGTTGCTGATGAAGACGGTATTTCGTTTCCTGCAAACTTTAGACAAGGTTCTGACGGTTTAGTTAACGTGACTATTGGTGGCTCAGCAAATGGTTTTATCAATGCATGGTTTGATTGGAATAATAATGGTGTATTTGATGAGGCAGCAGAACATGCCATTGATGATGAGTTATTAACCGCTGGAGATGGAACAACACCAGCAAACCATGTTCTGAAAATTAGAGTGCCTGACGATGCAGCCACTGGACAAATATGGGCACGTTTTCGTATTTCCAAAAATGCAGGTTTATTATCTTATGGGGGGACCTCTTACGGTGAAGTAGAAGATCACCAAGTAACTATTGATTCCCAACCCGTTACCCATAACTGGTACCCATCCTCAGGCTCTTGGGTAACATTGGCATATGAGGATGACTGGCCGCAAGAAGGCGATTTCGACTTTAATGATGTCGTTATATATTACCGCGTTGATAAAGTAACGAACTCTGCAGGTGAAGTTCTCCGCTATGATATATACGGAAATTTAAGAGCATACGGTGCAGACTTTGCGAATGGTTTCGCTATAAAATTTGATGGTATTCCCGTTTCTGCCGTAGATGCGGACAGAACTAAGTTAGTGATTAATGGATCAACCTTACACCCTAAACAGATATTAGAATCGGGCACAACTGATGCGGTTGCGATTATTTCAAATAATCTCCTTACAGAAATACCGACCCCAACCTGTTCAGGATTCTTAGGAACTTTTTACAGAGTATGGACGGGGTGTAATTCCGATGCCGCTGATTTATTCCAATTTGAAGCAAGCATTCCTTTCATAACGCCATTAGCATCATCGAGTGTTCCCAGCATGCCTTTGAACCCATTTCTATTTGGTACGCCAGGTATTGATCATGGCGAAGGTACGCGTGCAACTGATGGCCGTGCAATTGAGATTCATCTGAAAAATACAGACGTTTCAAGTAAGGCAAATACTGCTTATTTTGCAACTGAACATGATGATTCTGCCTATGTTGATAGCGACTGCCCTGGTATTAACTGTGATACCTATCATACTTCAAACGGTATTCCATGGGCTATCGTAGTTGATGGAACATGGGATCACCCTAGCGAAGGGATAAACATACTTGAAGCCTACCCTGATCTTCAAAGTTTCTCTGTATCTGGCGGTAGTACTAATACGGACTGGTATCTTCGTGCGAACTCAGATATTACTAAGCTCTTCGAGTAAATCTATTCGTAAGCGATGAATATAAAAAAGCCGACAGTGCTTTCACACTGTCGGCTTTTACTGTAGCTCGTTAATTGTTTATCTGTGGCACTTATTCATCATCTACCGAATAAATATTCCACTTCATATCAATTGTTTTATCTGTGCCTGATACCGCTGCGATAACACGTCTATTTCGCTCTGCAGCAATCTCTGTTTCACTATCATCAATAGGCTTGGTGTAACCATAACCTATTGCTTGTAGACGATTAGGGTCAATAAAGAATGTATCTTTCAACATATCAACCACAGCTTCAGCACGAGCCTGAGACAGTGCCATATTCAACTCATAGCTACCGCTCTTGCTACAATGCCCTTCAATCGTCACAGACGAGTCAGGGTACTGATGCATAAAATTAGCAATGGCCTCTATTTCACGCTGATACACGGGTTTAATAACGGCTGAATTATTAGCAAAATTTAATTTAAGCTCTACACGCTCAGAAATTTCTTTCTCTTTTCCACAGCCAACATTATTAACAAATGAGCCTGGCACACTGTTTGGGCATTGATCGCGTGCTTCAATCACACCATCACCATCTAAGTCACGTAGATCGTATTGCTGTGTCGTTGTTTGTGATTCAGAACCGTCGGATGAAGCACAACCGCTAATCATTGTAGACATAATGACTAACGAACTTAATAGTATGTTTTTTTTCATTATTCACTCTCTCCTTGACGAGTTGCTTCACTGTTCCAGTTCTCAGGCGTTGTTACACGTAGTGATGAGATTAGCTGCCCTGTTGCATGTAATATGCGGTATTGTGAAACAAGCTCATCAAACTCAGCACGTAAATAACTCTTACGCGCTTCAAACAATTCGTTTTCAGAATCTAACAAGTCTAATAATGAACGTTGGCCTAATTTAAATTGCTGCTCATACGCTGATTGGGTTTCTTTCGAAGCCTCAACATGTGTACGGATAAAGTCTCGTTGCTTAGCCAAAAAGGTATTAGCATTCCAAGCGAGTATTGTTCCATCTCTTACATCGCGTGATGTATTTTGATGAACACTTTTTGCTTCATCAATTTTGTATGCGGCTTCACGAACTCGAGACGTGTCTTTGCCACCATTAAAGAGGTTATAACGTAACTGAATCCCTGCTTGTAACTCTTTATCTTCCCCTTCAAGCGCATTTTCATAATCAAACTTTTCATCTGACCATTTACCACCAAGCTCCAAAGTGACTTCAGGATAATAGTTAGATTTTAAAGCCTCTCTCTCTGAACGCGCTGCATTAATATCACTGTTGGATGATTTCAATATAGGATTATTTTTTTGTGCTATTTCAATCGCTTGTTCTAATGATAACGGAAGTTTGTCTTGATCGGCCATTGGCACAATTACATTCTCTGGCGATTCATTAACCACTCGAATAAATTCACTTCGTGCATCAGCGAGATTATTTTGTGCTGACATTAAATTAGAATTAGCACGTGCTAAACGCCCTTTACTTTGAGATAAATCAGCGCTTGAACCTAAGCCAGATTCTGTTTTCTCTTTTATTTGGTCAAACAAAAGCTGATGCTTTTCAACATTGTTTTCTGCTAACTTAACAATCTGCTCTTCTACTAAGTAATTGATGTAGACTTTTACCACCGAAAGCGCGATATCTTCCGCTGTAGCAAAAAGCTTTAGTTGATCCGCTTTAGCTTCAAAATCTAAACGTGATAATTCATGTCCTGTTAAAAAGCCATTAAATAATACTTGTCGGATACTAATTCCAACTTCTGGTGATTCTGAATCAACCATATCTTCTGTTTGTAATCGACTCTGAGGAGTTGAGCTTTGCTTAAAACCATAACTCGCCGTCAAATCAACAGTCGGTAAATAGTCACCAAACACTTGATTACCTTGCTCCTCTCGGGCTTTAAATTGACTTAAAGCCTGCTGTAACTGAGGGTTAGTATCTAAAGTAACCGCAACAGCTTGCTCTAATGTTTGGCTCATGGCTGACACTGGATATAGCGATGAAACAATGGCTGTTGTAATCAAACTCTTCCTAATACAATCGCGTATTCCATAACGCATAAATGAATATCCTTCTCTTATTTTTATGGTTTAGCGCTCTCTAAGCGCCATTTCCTTAGCTCTTAAAATCGGGTTAAGTATGTATTCTAAAACTGTTCTTTTTCCTGTAATTACATCAACAGATGTCAACATACCGGGAATAATTGGCAAAGGTGTCTGATCTGATTTCATTAAATGTGAGTGTGTTGTGCGAACCTTTACTAAGTAATAACTATTGCCCTCTTCATCTTGCGAGGTATCTGCACTAATATTCACAACAGAGCCTTCAAGCCCGCCGTAACGAGTAAAGTCATACGCTGTTACTTTTACAACAGCCGGTAACCCAGGGTGTAAAAATGCAATATCTTTAGGCTGGATCTTTGCTTCAATTAATAAGTTATCTTCCGTTGGTACGATATCTAATATGGCTTCACCGGGTTTAACCACGCCACCAATGGTTGTTATATTGATACTTTTAATTGTGCCATTTACGGGTGAATGTAATATCGCTTTATCTACTTTATCCTGCGAGCCAACCTGCGCTTCGGTTAAACGTGAAAGTTTGGCTGTCATTTCATTAAGTTGAGCTCGTACATCTTTTTGATAATTCAACACGGCTTCACGTCGCTTTAAAATAGATTCATCTAAAGCGGCTTTTAGCTTCGGTTGTTCAGCATAAAGTGCCGAAAGTTCACCTTTGGTTTCATTGACTTTACGCTCTAACTGCAACAGTTCAACTTCCGAGACAATGCCCTTTTTCGCTAAAGGCTTTGTCATGACTAATTCTTTATTAATCAGTTTTAAGCTACTTTTCAGGGTGCGAATTCGAGATGATAATGCGTAACTTTCCTGTTTCTGTTGAACAATTTGACGAGCAAGGATCGCCAATTGATTTTGAAGTTCTTCTAACCGCCCTTGATATTCATCCTGCTGGCGAGCGATGAGTTCAGGCTCTTTTTGTGCAAGTTCTTGGGAGAAAACAAGCGGCTCGATATTGATCTTAATCCGTTCTTTCCAGTCTTTAATATCATCATCAATTACAATGCTTTTCAGTTCTTGCCGAAAACGGGCAATATTCGTGTTTAAGCTATCTTCTTCGTCTTCTTGCTGAGCTAAATCAGAACGAAAACGAGTATCATCAATACGTACAAGGGGTTGACCTTTTTTAACTGTCATTCCTTCTTCCACGTATAGCGCTTGCAACAGACCGCCATCGTAACTTTGAATTACTTGTACTTGTGATGATGGAATAACCTTACCAGAGCCTCTAGTGACAAGTTCCAATTGAGCAAAAAAAGCCCAAATAAAGAAACATATCAACATAAAAAACAGTGCCCATACCATATAACGATGCTTTCTTGGCGAATCAATCATCATCGCGTTGTAGACATCATCCATCATCTCTTGATCTTGGTCGGAAAAAGGCTTATTCATTCCGGCCTCCCGATACACCTTGCTGTAACTGTTTCAATACTTTTTCACGTTGATCATCTAAAACGATCTTACCGTTATCAACGACGATAATGCGATCCACAAGCGGTAGTAATGACATTTTATGGGTGATAATTAGCAAGGTTCGATTTATGGCAACATGCTGCATTGAATGCATAAAACGCTTCTCTGCATGTGCATCCATACTTGCTGTTGGCTCATCCATTAATAAAATTGGAGGATCATTTAATATCGCCTGAGCTAGTGCGACTGCTTGACGCTGCCCTCTCGATAATGCGTTTCCTAACTCTCCAACTTGTTTATCTAAACCTTCTGAATCGCTATCCGTAAAGCTGCTAACACCTGAGAGTTGAATTGCACGCAACAACTGATGTTCAGTGACTTGTCTCGTTCCAAACATAATATTGTCACGAATAGTGCCATGAATAAGCGTGATATCTTGTGGCATGTAACCAATATTTCTTCGCAAATCTGCGGGGTGAATTTGTTCACGATCAATGCCATCAAAGCGTAAACTTCCTTCTGTTGGGCAATATAGCCCCGCTAATAACTTCGCTAATGACGTTTTACCTGAACCATTTTTACCAAGAATCGCGATTTTCTCACCCGGTTTAATTGAAAAGTTCGCAGAGTCAATCGTGCATTTTTTCTGATTCGGATACGAAAATTGGACATTTTCTGCCTTAATAGCTCCTTTCATTCTATGGCGACTGATCAAATGTGCTTTGTCTTCAAATTCACTTTCTTCTTGCATCAGTTGATCTAATTGACGCAGAGAACTTGACGTTTGATTGGCTCTTGTTAATAAATTTGCTAACTGAGCCATAGGAGAAACAACACGGCTTGATAGCATGACAGCAGCGATAATCCCACCCATGGATATATCGACCGTTGATACACGATAAACGCCTAAAACCACAACACCAATAGCCGTTAACTGAGTAATAAAGGTGGCAAAATACGAAACAGAGTTAGAGATTTTTTTAACTTTTAACTGCCAATTAGCAGTATGTGCGATCATCTGTTGCCAGTGCCGTTGTATCATCCCTTCTGCACTATTTGATTTAATCGCCTCTATCGCCGTTAAACTTTCAATTAAATGTCCATGTTTTAACGCTGAAAACTTATTAGACTCCTCAACGGCTATTTTTAATTTAGGTTGAACCAGTAATGTATAACCAATAATTAATAAGCCTGCAATTAATGGAATAACAGCAAGGTCGCCAGCAACAAAATAAATAACTAATAAAAATAATAAAGCAAAAGGTAAATCAATTAATGTCGTTATCGTTGCTGACGTCAACATGTCACGAATATTATCAAATTCACCTAATTGTTTTGCCATTCCACCAACTGAAGATGGACGTTTTGATAATGGAATTCCAATCACTTTTTCAAATAAACGAGATGAAACAACAATATCAATTTTCTTCCCAGCTAAATCGATTAAATACCCTCTAATATGACGCATTAAAAAATCAAATATAAAAGCAACGACAGCACCGCTGGCTAAAACCCATAATGATTCAAATGCTAAATTAGGTACAATTTTATCGTACACATTCATCATAAATAAGGGAGAGATTAAAGCAAAAACATTCACTAATATCGAAGCAATTAATACGTCTCGATAAATAGGGCTAGCTTCTTTAATCATATTCCATAACCAGTGACCGTAACTAACATGTTGATGAACATCAACACTTTGGTCACCACGATATTGCTTCTTGATAAAGAAGCAATATCCCGTATAGCAACTTTCTAGCTCTTCTAATGAAATTTCAGATTCGCCACCATTATCAGAAAATTGAATCACAGCAAGGTTATTTACTTGATCTAATTCCCTTAAAATACATGCTTGCTTATCTTTTAAAAGTAAAACACAAGGCAAAACAAGTGGCGTTATATCTGATAACAATTTACGTAATAATTTTGCGGTTAAACCTGCTCTTGCTGCTGCCTGAGGAAATATATCAGGCGTGACTAAAGCACTTTCAAGAGGAAGCCCTGCAATTAACGCATCTCCAGAACAAGGGTTTCCATAATATTCAGACAAAATAACAAGACTATCCAATAATGGATCATCCGTTGTTTTTAATGAAGCAGGAATACTCCAATATTCCTGCTTATTTTCAGCTGTGGATATCATGAATTATACGTCCTTGTTACTTTTTATTACTACGAACAGGAATATCCATTTTCTCTATTCATATTTAATTATCATCTTGCTGTGGTGGTAATGTCATTGGCTTATCAATCGAAATACTATCAAGCATCTGAGTATTTAAAATGATTTCACCATTATCATTACTTAATAAGTTATTGGTGATAACACCAAGCTTATCTTTCAAGCTGTTTGAATCGATATCTTCTAGAATAATGTTTACTGACTGATCATTTCCCGTTTTGATTGAAATAACGCTATCATCATTATTTTGACTAATCGATAAGAAGTCATCTAACGTTTCTGCGGTTGCATCTTTTAATAAATCGCTGAGGTTTAATTTATCTTCCGCTAAATCAAAATCTCGAATGGTATCTATATCGCTAATAGACTCACTTTTACTCCAAGTAAATGTATCAGCACCGATCCCGCCATTAAGAAGATCATTGCCTTGACCACCAATTAGAAGATCATCGCCCTCACCGCCATTTAATGTATCGTTACCCTCACCACTCGAAAGTTTATCATTACCTAGCAAGCCATTAAGAATATCGATACCGGTACTACCGACAAGGTCATTATCAACATCCGAGCCATTGACAATGTTATCATCAAATAACACGCTATCAGAGCCAGAATTTTCACTGCTACTACTATTTTCTTTACCAGTCGCCGTTACCGTTAACTCAATTGAATCTGCTGATTCTGCTGGTACGGTAATTTGTAAACCAGGAAGTGAAACTTGCGTATCCGTGTTTTGCCATAATCCCGTTAGTTCAATCTCACCAGCAGCATTGGCAATACCGAGAACGGTTGTACCATCCGCGCTAATTACTTTGGTATCTTTAGGTAATCCTGACAATAATATTTGGCTAATTGACTCGCTACCATCTGTATCCGTTAGCATAACGTTAATATCTAACGTATACGTATAAGTTGGTTGCTCTTTGATCCAACTACCACCATCCCAATAGTATGTGCCATCAGCAAATTGAAGGCGTTCAATGTCGTAGAGATCATCTGAGCCTTCTCGTGCATATACATTTTCGCCACTTGTTACTCGTTTATCTGTTACTTCAAAAAATATCGATGATCCTGAGGTTTCGACAGGTTTAGTAATATCGTAATCAGAGAAATTTCCAGCATATACTGCTGTATCAACTCCTGCGGCACCATATAGTGAATCATCCCCTTGCTCACCCATTAAAATATCATTACCGGCACCAGCAGTTAATGTGTCGTTAACTAGACCTGTTATTGGGCTACCATCAATCGTTGAATTACCTATAATCCCATCTTCACCGACCAAAATGTTATCGCCAGTTGATTGAATAACAATATGATCGCTGAGCTCCATTCCTCTATAAGCTAAACTTTCAGTCGATAATGTATTTTCATATGGAGTATCAACCTTCTGTGTTAACGTTCTTGCTTTATCACCGTACTCTTTAACAACTGTTTCCCAATCGACATAGTTCTTTCCACCTTCATATTTACCGCCAGTATTGTAAACAGGAGTACCTAATAAATTCACGGTGACAAGAATTGGATCTGCAATAGCAACAACGTCTAGTTTAACAGTGATGGTATCAGTGCCACCTTTGCCGTCACTGACCTCAACGTCAAAGCTATCTTCACCATGAAAATTAGTATTAGGTGTGTATTCCCATGAACCATCCGTATTGACGGTAACTGTGCCGTTCGTTGGATTTGTCAGTGATGTGAACGTTAAACTATCACCATCAACATCTGTTGCTGACAGTTTGCCGCTCACTGCCACTTCTTCATCTGTCGTGACGGCAATGTCTGTGCCTAATGGATCATTGTTATCATCAACTAGTACTGGTGCATCATTGATTGGATTCACGGTCACATTTACAGTGATGGTATCGGTGCCACCCTTGCCGTCACTGACTTCCACCTTAAAGCTATCTTTACCATTAAAGTCGCTGTTTGGTGTGTAAGTCCATGTGCCATCCGTATTGACGGTAACTGTGCCATTGGTTGGATTGGTCGATGAAGTGAAGGTTAAGTTATCACCATCAACATCTGTCGCAGACAGTTGACCGTTCACGGCGACTTCTTCATCGGTCGTGACGGTAATGTCACTGCCCAGTGGATCATTGTTATCATCAACCAATACTGGTGCATCATTGATTGGATTCACGGTCACATTAACAGTAATAGTATCTGTACCGCCGTTGCCGTCACTGACTTCCACCTTAAAGCTATCTTTACCATTAAAGTCGCTGTTTGGTGTGTAAGTCCACGTACCGTCAGTGTTAACAGTCACTTGACCATTGGTCGGGTTAGAACTTTGCGTAAAGGTTAAGCTATCACCATCAACATCTGTCGCGGACAGTTGACCGCTCACTGCCACTTCTTCATCGGTCGTAACGGTAATGTCACTACCCAGAGGATCATTGTTATCGTCAACCAATACTGGCGCATCATTGATTGGATTCACGGTCACATTTACAGTGATGGTATCTGTACCGCCGTTGCCGTCACTGACTTCAACGTTAAAGCTATCATCACCATGGAAATTAGTCTTAGGGGTGTAAGTCCACGTACCATCCGTATTGACGGTAACTGTACCGTTCGTTGGATTGGTCGATGAAGTGAAGGTTAAGTTATCACCATCAACATCTGTCGCAGACAGTTGACCGCTCACTGCGACTTCTTCATCTGTCGTGACGGTAATGTCACTGCCTAGTGGATTATTGTTACTGTCAACCAATACTGGTGCATCATTGATAGGATTCACGGTTACATTAACAGTGATGGTGTCAGTACCGCCGTTGCCGTCACTGACGATAACATCAAATTTGTCGCTACCATTAAAGTCACTGTTTGGTGTGTAAGTCCATGTGCCGTCAGTATTCACGACGACGGTGCCATTGGTTGGATTGGTCGATGAAGTGAAGGTTAAGTTATCGCCGTCAACATCGGTTGCGGACAGTTGACCGCTCACGGCGACTTCTTCATCGGTCGTGACGGTAATATCACTGCCCAGTGGATCATTGTTATCATCAACCAGTACTGGTGCATCATTGATTGGGTTCACGGTCACATTAACGGTGATGGTATCGGTGCCGCCGTTGCCGTCATTGACGATAACATCAAATTTGTCGCTACCATTAAAGTCACTGTTTGGTGTGTAAGTCCATGTGCCATCCGTATTGACGGTCACTGTGCCATTGGTTGGATTGGTCGATGAAGTGAAGGTTAAGCTATCGCCGTCAACATCGGTTGCGGACAGTTGACCGCTCACAGCGACTTCTTCATCGGTCGTGACGGTAATATCACTGCCCAGTGGATCATTGTTGTCATCAACCAATACTGGTGCATCATTGATTGGATTCACGGTCACATTAACAGTGATGGTGTCGGTACCACCTTGGCCGTCACTGACTTCAACCTTAAAGCTATCATCACCGTGGAAATTAGTCTTAGGTGTGTAAGTCCATGTGCCATCAGTGTTAACCGTCACTTGACCATTTGACGGGTTAGAACTTTGCGTGAAGGTTAAGCTATCGCCATCAACATCGGTCGCGAACAGTTTGCCGCTCACTGCGACTTCTTCATCTGTCGTAACGGTAATGTCACTACCCAGAGGATCATTGTTATCGTCAACCAATACTGGCGCA
>NZ_PYNY01000046.1:0-7719 GCF_003026135.1 Photobacterium sp. GB-36
TTGCCAATTATATCGTAAGTGAATGATTTTAAAACGTTAATTTTCAATATCTTAGTTATTTACTCTTGGCTTTGTATTTTTAAATACAATAACCATAAATAGACTTTGCTAGCTTTCATTATTATGTTTTCAAATTTTGTGTACAGTGTGACAGCCAAAGATATTAGTTGAATGAATTTATTACAGCGTACATAAAAACAAGTTATGTGACACGGTTTTAACCATGGAACGTTGCCGTTATTAAGTAATTATTTGTAAATGTACTGATAGCTAAGATGAGTTTTGAATATTAAAATTATTAGCGTCGCATTAAATAAAATTGTTTGGTGAGTATGCCGACTTATTTTAGCTCTGAAAGATAGATAATTCGTACTTAAAAGGAATTTATAATGGCGAAAATAAGTCAATTAGCATTACTGATTGCTGGTATATCCGCGACAAGCAGTTATGCGATGAATCCACAGCCTGATCCCGAAAACCCTGGTGGCTACATCATTGAGCGGGCAGAAATAACAGCCGCAGAAGATGCAAAGACGTTAGATCCTATGTATGACGTTTGGGCTAAAGCACTCGAAACACGCCCAAATACAGAGGTTGAAGCGATCTACCCTGATGCTTCAAGCAACCCTGATAACGTAAAACGTGTTGAGCGAGTTTTTCCTGAAACAGAGTGGAATTTCTTGACACAAATGGCAGCGCCTGAATATACCTATACCCGTTTTCTACGCGCAATTGGTAAGTTTCCTGCATTCTGTGGCGACTATACCGACGGACGTAATGCTGATGAAATCTGTAAAACCTCTATCGTGACGGCATTTGCCCATTTCTCACAAGAAACGGGCGGCCATATCAGTATCGATAATTATTCGGATAACCCACTGGCATTAGAAGAATGGCAGCAAGCCCTCGTTCATGTACGCGAAATGGGCTGGTCTGAAGGTCAAGCGGGTTATACTACAGGTTGTGGGCAAGATGATTGGCAAAATAAACGTTGGCCATGTGCTGACGGTGAAGGTTATTTTGGCCGAGGCGCTAAACAGCTCTCTTACCATTTTAATTATGGCGCTTTCTCGGAAGTAATGTTTGATGGCGATGCAACGGTATTATTAAATGATCCGGGGCGTGTTGCTGATTCATGGCTGAACCTTGCCTCTGCGATTTGGTTTTTCTTAACCCCACAAGCCCCTAAGCCTGCGATGCTTCATGTAATTGATCGTACATGGAAACCATCACAACGTGAAATTGATGCCGGTATTACCTATGGCTTTGGTACCACTATTAATGTGATCAATGGCGGTATCGAATGTGGTGAGCAAAACAGAGAGAAAGGACAACCTGTTAACCGTATTCGTTACTGGGAAGGTTTAGCCGAGCATTATGAAATTGCTATTGCAGAAGATGAGAAAAACACCTGCTGGCAGCAAACACCCTATGGTAGTTTAAATCTTAATGGTGCCACTGACGTGCTTTACACCAACTGGGATGCGAACTGGAAATATTATTCTGATCGTCCAGGCGGTGTTTCTTTTGAATGTGAATTAGTCGGTTTTCAAACGGCGTATTCAGCTTTAGTTGAAGGTGATTACGAAAAATGTGTCGCGAATGCATATGGCTCTCACGCCAATTGGCCTGATGTGCGTGTAGTTGATAAATTACCTGATACAGATAAGCCTGTGGATCCTGTAGACCCGCCAGTCGATGGTGTGGATACATGGCAAAGCAATAAAGTTTACACTGGTGGCGATAAAGTCAGTTACCAAGGTGCTGTCTATAAAGCGAAGTGGTGGACACAAGGCGATAACCCTGCAAGTGGTGGTCCTTGGGCGCTAGAAAGTGGTACACCAGTGACTCCTGAGCCAGTTGATCCAATCGAACCTCCTGTCGATCCTGTTACGCCAGTCGAACCTGTTGATCCAGTTATTCCTGTCGATCCTGTGGTTCCTGTAGAGCCCGTTGATCCTCCTGCAACTGATACACCTGCATGGAATGTAGGAGCTGTGTATGTTGGTGGCGACAAAGTCAGTTATCAAGGAAGTGAATATAAAGCGAAGTGGTGGACGCAAGGGAATAAACCCGATGCTGGGAGCCCTTGGCAAAAGTTGTAATAAAAACTAACAATTAGAGAAAGCCCGAAAGATAAACATAAAATGTCTTTCGGGCTTTTGTTTTATAAATTAATACGTTCAATAGGAAATGTGATCGCTTTTTGTGTAATAATTTGATTATCATTCAGTGAGATTATCTCAATAAGCAGCTTGTTAATATCTGGCGTTAAAAATAGGCTGCCCTCATAATTTGCTTCAGTAATAGCTGTTGCCATGACTCTATCATCATGATTAACAATGTAATTACCGTCATCATCAGTGCTATAATTTCGATAAATATTGACATAGACATCTTCAAATATTGGATTAGTAATGTTTAAGGGGATCGTTGTGATATTGCCCGAAAAATTAATATTACTCGCCTCTAATTCTGGAAAGTTGTCTTCGTCTTGCTCAGTTAAATCGTCATCACTAATATTATCAATATCGTCACTTTCACCGTTATCTATATTATCGTCACCGCTATCTTTCACTGGAAAAAAGATAGGGGGTTGCACCTGAGCACTGGTATCACTTTCTGTTTCTATAGGCTGATTGGTTTGATCGGATGAACTTTCGCTTAAACAACCAGTAAAGATCCAAGTGATGAGTAGTAACAGTAATCGAGAGTTTTTCATCAGTATTACTCCACTGTCAGAGAATATACGTTTAAGGGATCAGGGTGCATAAACCATGTATCATGTTCACTGTCATTATTGTTGAGATAGTTTTTGATATCAGGGTAGGCAGATAAAATACTTTTCCCTTCTACCGGATTATTCCAATTAGCAGGTATTAAAATCGCAAATGGGATCCCTGATTTATTTTTATAACTGTCGCAGCTTTTTTGAATACCACAATTGATGCTGGCATCGCCTGAATCATCATTACCACTTTTGAATAAATTTGGATTAGCCTTGATTGTTGGAGAAAAGTCCTTCAAATGAATTTCTAGACTTCGAGAAGGCGGGGCTAGAAAACCATGATTATCATTGGGCGAAGCAAAAATAAATGGATTTAAATATGGAGATAAATCTTTAGGGTAGGTAACAGGTTCGTTGAATGTGATTTTCATTGAAGCTTTTACGGTTACATTTTTATCTAATTCACAATTAGGATCTACGCGTAAAAACCCGTTGTCACATTCAGAAGAAAAGTATTGCTTTAATGAGTCCGTGACAATCAAAACTGCGTCATCATCTGGGCTGTCAGTTGCTTCTACAATACTTGCTTGGTATGCATTATTTACGACAACATAGCTGTTTTCGGTATCAACACTCGAAGAGGTAACGCCGTCTAATTTAATAGCAAAACCATTATTATATTCCCCACCGTAAGCCTGTAATTCAATATCAATGTTCAGTTGTGAAAGCTTGCCAGTAGTGGCTTGTTGTACATGTCCAACACGGTATCTCAGGACGACATCATTAAAATCAAAATCATCTTCATTAGGCCAGCGGTCTTCAAACGCGAGAGTTGCATAACTTCCTTGAGAAGGAAACCAAGAATAACTTTCTTGCTTGTCATAGCTGGTAATTGAAATAGGGTAGTCTTCGACTTCTCCTCGTTCACCACGCCCTAGATGTGAAATATTTGGATCTTCATTTAGCCTAAAGCGAACCCATGTTTGATCTGTTAAGCTTGCATCACTTGGAACGTCGATAGCAAGGTGGTGGGTGCCACCGAGCAGTGAGACATTTTGGAGCACATTCTCGTTAGGATCACTAAAGTTACCATTGTTATTCCAGTCAACCCACGCAGATAGATATCCCGTTAAAAAGCCGCCGACTTTTGCCGTGAAAAAAGAGGTTGAGCCTTGATTTAAACTCATAGTTGCGAAAGTTATCCCTTGTTCATCATCACTGTCATTATTATCATCAAACGCAGGATAAAGTTGTGCGAGCAGATCTTCATCAGGTTTACTTCCTAAGTAAAGATGAGAAGACACTTGATGATGCGCACCATTGACAGAAACTGAAGTACCATAAGAATTTGGTGCATCACCAAAATCATAACCTTTTATAGCGAGTGTCATATCACGACAACGAGCTATATCAATCGTACTACTAACATTCGTTAGGGAAGGTAAGGAAATATAACGGAAACTTTCTTGTTCATTGAGGGGAGTGATATCATCAAAAAGGTATAACTCTCCTGTTTTAGAATCAATAATGTATAACATTCCATTAGCATCGAAAAACTGACCACTAAAATTACGTAATCCTTGAAGCCCTGTTGATTGTGATAGTTCCACTTTGTTATCTTCTAACGATTGCGAAAGGTCAAATCGGTGAATATTTCTACTGTTATCAATTGCATAAACAACCCCCTCAGGATGAATAGCTAGATCTGCCAGTGTATAAAAAGCTTGTTCCTTTTTTAATACTTGGGTTGCTTGCTTCGTTGATAAATTAATGCGCCATATACCTTCCTGCTTGGCATAGAGGTACAAGTTATCGTTATGAACATCGCCTGCGGTGTAATCATGTTCGGGTAAATCAACTATATCTAACTCATCGGCGTTGAAACCATTATCAATGCGCACTACTTTTTTATTTATTACTCCATATAAATAACCATCGAGAGTATTGAAACCCACTGCATCATAACTATTAGGTATTAAGCCTGAGTTATTTGTCTGTCGATCAATGTTAATGAATGAGATATTCGCAGTATCATGAAAGAAATAGCCTGTTTGGTTACATGAAAATGAGTTTGCCAAGCTATTACTCATGAAGGAGGTAAACAAAAAAAATGAAAAAAATATGTACAGATAGCGTTTCATTGTCACTCCACTTCCAGTTAGCGTTTGAAACATCCTTAGTTAAGAATCAACTTTAATGCCAGTTAAACGTACACACATAACAATAGGTTATGGCGCTTTACACTTTTGTTATTCTCATTTTTGCAAAACGCTATGAATTTTAAGACAGTGTTTATTTGTAATATGAGTCTTTTAAAAAACTGAAAAGCAGTAAATCGCAGGGGAGTGATGTTTTTTTGAATGACTACCTCATATTTGATTGATAATTGACTAATTGATTTTTTTTTCAAAATATTCCCTTTACAGCAGCAAGTTAGCTCGATATTATTCATCGCACTTACGGAGAGATGGCTGAGTGGTTGAAAGCACCGGTCTTGAAAACCGGCATACGTTTATAGCGTATCTAGGGTTCAAATCCCTATCTCTCCGCCATATTTAATTGTTAAGCTTTGGCTTGATGATAAAACGAAATTTTAGTGCCGACTTAGCTCAGTAGGTAGAGCAACTGACTTGTAATCAGTAGGTCACCAGTTCGACTCCGGTAGTCGGCACCATTAAATTTCGGTGGGGTTCCCGAGTGGCCAAAGGGAGCAGATTGTAAATCTGCCGGCACTGCCTTCGAAGGTTCGAATCCTTCCCCCACCACCATAATTTGCAGAGATGCTTAGCAGGCATCGTATAATGGCTATTACCTCAGCCTTCCAAGCTGATGATGCGGGTTCGATTCCCGCTGCCTGCTCCAAACAATTCCTCCTTAGTTCAGTCGGTAGAACGGCGGACTGTTAATCCGTATGTCGCTGGTTCAAGTCCAGCAGGAGGAGCCAAATAAAAAAGCCCGCAAGCAATTGCGGGCTTTTTTACGTCTGTAAAAAATCACTTAAAAAATGCTCGGTGACCAAACGGTGACCACCATTTTTTGTAGGCTGGGGCTGTTGCAAATAATTTAACGGGTATATTGAGCCTACAATTAACTTTAAATTACGCGTAAATCGCATCAACATTAAAGAGACGATTCATAAAGGCGGATCTATCCTGTACTTTTGTTTTAGGTTAATCATGACGTAGCCAAAAATCAAATTGCCACTTATTTTACATTCGTTTGCTGTGCTAAGTGTCGCTAAGGTGTGTGCCGTTTCCATGTGCTTTTTGTTTTCTCCTTATTGTTCTCATCGCTTTTTCACGGGTTGTAACGTTGCACAGCAGAACCTCTAAAACAAGGGTGAAATACACGCTACGCGCCCTTGCTTTAAAGAACCTGCAGTGCCTCGAAAAAGTTAGGCGAAAACGGCGATGAGAAACCCCATAAGGAGAAAAGCGATGGCACATTCCAACTCACACTCACCAAGCTCTACTAAGGCACATCAACCGAGCAGCGTATCACCGCTGCACCACTCAGGCTCTACAACGATGAGCGACAGAGCCTGCGATTACTTCATTGATAAGCGTCTTTATCAACTCTACACCCGACTACGCGAATGCAATCCAAGCGTGTTGGATATGGTGAATGCGCTTAACTTTGTGTTGCGACAATACCCAGCATTAGGACCGGTAATTGGTACTTGTCACGATCTGGAATGTTTTATTGAAGCGGTAGAAAGTTACGAGCAGGAGGGGGCACTATGAGTCAGCCGTATTATATGGCAATAGCCAAAACTATTTTAAGCCAGCTAGGCGGTAACCGTTTTATTACCATGACCGGCGCAAAACATTTTGTCGGCCTTACCGAACCAGGACTGCAATTCGATTTACCTACTGATACGGGGGCAATCAATAAAGTGACACGGTTACGGGTAATTTTAGATCCGTGTGATACCTATACGGTGATCAGCTTTCGTAAAAAGCGTGGCCAACTGGAGTACATCGAAGTCACACGTCAATCGGGGATTTATTGCGATATGTTAGAAGATACTTTCACTGAAATGACAGGGTTGTATACGTCGTTTTAGGTGTAATTGTGGTGATAAAAAGCCCTGCGTTGTAGGGCTTATTTAACAGTATGGGTATTTATGCGTACTGAATCGGAAGTTACTGTAGTGCTAATATTCTTTGTTTCTATTCAACTTTAAATAACGGTAAGCCTTGAGACTTTCGCCATTCTTTTATGATTTTCGTAATACCTTCAGGAGAACAATTAGCTTCATTATCAGGGTAATATATTAAATCTGTTCCATCTGGGTGCTCAGTTAATAATTCAAACTTCTCCAGCAAAGTATCTAACTTATCATCGTTCAAAGCAGTATTCTCTTTAAAAATCAGATCCATAAGTTCAACAAACTCACTTTCTGTATAATCTTGTATTTTAGATTTCATTCTTATGTATCCTAATATGATTTTTTGCGGTGACTATTCTTAAGTTATCAACATTATAAACTTCACCTCCATATTGTATTTCTTCAATGTGGTGGATTTCAAAAGAATTTCGCTTTCCAACTTTATCAATACTTCTTGTTTTAGGTGACTTACCTAATAATATTCGATTCTGGTTTTGTTTATTAAATTGACTCATTAGAAATTCATCTTTAGAGACCTCAACCCAAAATGCTTTTCTAAACACATCAAAACTTGAAAACTCTCTGCCTCTTAATTTATCGGCTATCTGGGACGGTATTGGTGCTCCTAATCCTTGTCCTGCTTTTTCTAACCAGATCCCTGTTATATCTTCACCTTTCCCAGTAACAACTCCTGGCTCATTACGAGCGGTTGTCTTAAAGACCAGATACAGAGGCTCAATCCCTGAACCTTCTGGGAACACAAGAATTCTATCTTGCCAATCACTCTCAGCAGGCATCGGTAATACAGTCGATGAGTCATTAACCGCATCACTGAGTGGATTTACCCAAATATCATCGAATGACACACCATCATCTTGAG
>NZ_PYNY01000047.1:0-7455 GCF_003026135.1 Photobacterium sp. GB-36
ATACTAGACTTTATCATCTTCGATGGTGAATTTATAAATGATAATAGGCCATCAGAAAATTCTTTATATTCATCAGGATAAACCTTAGACCTTGCTAAATGGTAATATCCAAATTTCAATTCTAATGAGAGGTTAGTTCTCTCGCCATTAAAGACTACAAATTCCAAATCAGTACCATAAAGTTTTCTTTTTATTACTTTGTATTTAGTTTCAGGGTAAGAATTAAAATATGCATCTATATTATCTTTAACTTTATTTACAAAATAAAGTTCATTAATGTTAATGCTTTCGTGATAATCTAACCCATCAATATAGAACTGATCATATCTCTCTAAAAACTCTTTTAACTTCCCCCAAACAATATAAGGAATCAATTTATTAGCATAATCCCTCACAAGCATTACTTTACCAAGAGCATTAAATCTTGTAAAAGTTTCGCATATTTGTCTATCTTCAACAGACTTATAAATATAACTATCTTGATTAACCCAAAAATTAAGTAATTTACAGATAGCTATCCAACGAGGGGCCTCCTCATTAACACCATTTACTAATTTTTCTTTTTCTTTTTCAGAAAGTTGTGGTGGCTTTAATATTTGAAATGGAGACTGATTAAAGCGTTTTAACTCACTAACTTTGACACCTAGAGTAATGTCAAGAAGAGTACTATCAACCGTTAGAGAATATAAAAGTCTTGCTCTTGATTCTGGGGGCATATTATTAAACCAAGGCTTCATATCCTGTATATTCTGATTCTTATTATGAAATGATATTATATTATTCGCAATCATATCAGCATGCCCATGAACCAAGATTTTTTTCTCTTGCTTTATCACTTCATTCATATTTAATAAAGCCAGCTGAGAAACCTCCAGTCCTGTCACCATAGTCATCGTAATGAGAGTATTTAATACTTGATTACCATCTAAAGTACCATCCTCATCGTCTTTCTCCGTAAAAATATCTAAGCGTCGAAAATCATTGCTTGCCAATAAGTCAACGAAAGCATTAACAAACTCAAGTAAAGATTCTGGATATAGTGCTATCGTCTGCTCTACATAGCCTCCACCACCAACAGTAAGACCACCACCACAAGTTAGAATATATTGATTCTTTCGATAGCCAAATTTGAGTGTGCCACGTAGCCCAATACCAAAACTTTTCTCAGTCGTATTACAGAAACGTCCTATTTGATGCCAATCTCGATCTTCTCGAACGTGATAATTATTTGTCGTTCTTAAATTATTAGCTTGCATTGGCGTAAGTTGAGCAATCCAACTTTTATTTAGAGGATCGAGCACCATGCCCTGCATATTCTTAATTGGTTTACACCATTTAACATCACTGGATACAGTAACACCAGCACGAGCACCCGCGAATACATCAACAGAGCCAGCAATATAGCCGCCATTTGGTAGATTGGTATCACCAGGTAAAATAGGTGAAAGAGAAAGGCCTCCGTCCGTTGATGTCATAGAAACTGCCGCACTTAAACTTAATCCGATCCCGACACTTCCATAAAGTACCATATCAACATCCGATCTTAATTGCCCCAAATGCAGTTCCTTTACTTTATTTTGCTCACCAAAACGTGCGGATATAATCATAGGAAAGCCATTACGGCTCGGCAGCATCTGCTTTATTGACATATATCCACTCAATATATCAATACTGGCCGACGCTTCTATACTGGCAATATCTGTCTGTTTAATCGCTCGTTTTACAAGATCCTCAAAAGACTCTGGATAATCAGCTTCAAAGCGGCAATTATCAGCACAAAAGCGAAATAGCTCAGCTTGCGCATTGACGATATAACTTAGCCCCTTTCCTCCACCTATAGTTTGTGACATTTGAATAAGGGAAGTGTATTTTGTAAATTTATCAATACTACTATCAGGGATATCACTATTAAGATTGACTGTTTTAGTTTGGTTATTTTTTACAGAATCACGAGCCAATTTTATAGCTTGCTTAATTCCAGCCTGTAATGAATCGGCTGAATTGGCTTGTTTAATGTCTTCATCTTTAACGCCACGAGCAACATCTATATTGTCTTTTAATTTTAACTCTGTAACGAGACCATGAGAGTCTAGTAATTTATTTAAATCACTGCTTATCATATAACGAGGTTTATTTTCTTCGCTCATGATAAAAAATTCAACTATGTGCGTATCCGACTCTTTCCATGCAAATTTATATTCAGTTAATTTGATATCATTAGAAGACCAAGTAATGGTATCAAGTGCAAGTAATGATTGTTTAATTTTATTGCTATCAAGACAAAAATTTACTTTCCCTTGTTTTAAATTTTGATTTGCACAATATTTTAGATAGTCGATTTGATAACGTATCGCTGCAAGAATATATATGCCACCCATTCCATAGTTAAGAGCAGTTGTTTTGTTTCCTAAAATTTCGGTAATGTATTCTTGGATATCTGCGGATAACGCTTTATCTAAAGCATCAGAGAAAGCAAGACAATTGTAATACCCTAACTTTTCGATAAATAAGATAAATTTGTGGTTACTAATCTCGTGAAGTATTTTCGGGTTACTACTATCAAAGCGTAGCATTTCTATATTATCTGTAAGGTCACGCCCAGTTCTATCCAACTTGCTTAATATAGATTTATCACTCAATTTACTGACCAAATCATCAAACGCTTTCTGAGTTTCTTGATCTGTAGCAAAAAGCTCTTTTTTTGATAGCACTTGCTCTGGAACCGCCATCCCTTGAGCATTCAATAGCTCCAAACATTTGTATACATTTGCAGCAACAATGCTATTTGTTCGAACATTTCCTTTTTGTTTGTACTTTTCGAAATCATCAAGCATGTCATATTGAGGATCTCTATACATATCATTAAAATCTTTTCGAAGAGCAATGTATCCGTTATAACTTTTCTCAACGAACTTTTCATCACCTTTAACAAAACGATATTTACCAGTTAGTAAACTTTGATACCATAAGAATCCTTCTTTTTTCGCTTGCTCTTTAGCCTTTTCCTCATATTGTTCAATTTGATTGCTCAACTGCTTAATGACTTGCGTATTGAGAAAATTAACTAAGTCTTTTTTTGTACTGTAACCAATCCGCGTCGAATTACGTAATTCTATATTATGCTCAATCGCTCGCATGGTATTTCGTACAATAGAATCTTCCGCCAAATCTGAATACGTCAGACCTAGCTGTTGACTGTAACGCTCAATAATTGAATCTTCAGCAGCGGCAACTTTCTCTAGTTTTGGTATTTTTGACGTATTTTCAATAATCTTGACATAGGTTTGAATTAAGTTTCTCGTATAAAGACATTGGACATAGTCACTTTTATCTTTTTCAGAGGATAAAAAATAAGTAAATGAGCGGATCTTATAGTTTTCAAGAATGCCTTTTTGATTTAATTTTTCTAGCACTTCTTGTTGGATCGCCTCTTTACCTTTTTGTTCATCCTTTTTGGCATCGCCTGAATACAATTTTTCCGTTACCACTTTAACGGTATCATCTAATTCATCAGCTTGCGCCTTTAATTCTTCAGCATCTTTTGCTGAAACATAAAACCATTTCTTTTGCTGAGGAATATATAAAATATCAGCAACGTTTTTAGGTTCACAGGGCCCAGCGGTTACTCCGTCTGAACTAAATACATCACATTGTTGTAATTCTGTATTGGTTAAATCTAAAGTCTTAGCCATAATTTATTTCTTATACGCAATTTTAAGTAGATCCCACTCAACTTCATTCAATTGAAACCAAGCAATTGTCTTTGAATTTTCGAACGAACTAGGGTGATGATTTTCAATGGTATGAACAGCTCCATTTTGTTTCCATCCAATACGAATGATTGGCCCTAATAGCGTTTCTTGGCGTTCTGTCGTTAGATCCGCGAACCAATACTGCAAATATTTAGGGTTATAAAATCGAACGACATAGGGTTTGTGGGTAGGGCTAAGCATTAGCACAAGAGTTTTTATGTAGTCTTCAAATTGTTCATCATTTAACTGACTTGCAAACACTGCACTGCTAGAGAACCTCGTCAATATTTCTTCCACTTTATTTGATGGAACCTTTACCCAAAGAGGAGAAACAGATAAAGAGTCAGCCAAAGGTGTATTGGTATACCACCAAAAGTAATCGAACCCTTGCGCTGTAATAAAATTAAGTGATTGTTGACTATCTGGAGTATCAATAACAATCCAATGGTTTTCACTTTCTAAGAACATGCGTGTTCTCCATTACATAATCCACAAGTTGTTTTACCTTCTTGTTTTAAACAAACCCCCACGGCTGCCAAATTTAGTTTTGCGGCATGCTCTAATGCTTTTGTTGGTGAGTGAACGAGTGGAGAAACGGACTCAATTTTATGTGCCGCTTCAACCGCACGCGGTAATAACGGTGATAAACCCCCAAAGCCAGAGCCACTGCCCGCACTGCCACCTGCATTGATGTTGACCGCTGCCCCTGAAATTGAAACGCCAGATGCATCTATTTTGATAAAGCTGCCGCCAGCCTTCAGCGTGATTTCAGCACCCGCTTCAATCACGGCTTTTGAGCCTGCTTTAAGGTGTACTTCATTACCCGCATCCACCAATAATGCTTGGCCTTGTTTCATGTGTAAGCTGCCATCAACCGCAACGGTTTGATCGGCTTTTACATGGGTACGGCTTTCACCGTCGACGGTTAGGTGGTCGTGGGTTTTGATGTGGGTGAAGCGTTCATTGTCTACATCAAGGTGTAAATCGTGTTTGATGTCGTCTTTGCGATCGTTTTCCACCAACATGTTCACGTCTTTTTGCGCGTGAACATATATTTCTTCTTTGCCTGCTTGGTCTTCAAAGCGCAGCTCGTTATAGCCATCACCTTGGTGTGTTTCTGTGCGCAATACCGTACGGGTTTTATTGGCAGGTAACGGGTAAGGGGGCTTGTTGGTCGCATGGTAAGTGCGGCCTGTGATAATCGGTTGGTCTGGATCACCCTCCAGAAAATCAACAATCACTTCATGACCAATACGGGGTAGTGCGAGCATGCCATATTGGCTCCCCGCCCAACCTTGGGAGACTCGTATCCAGCAACTCGCATTGTCATCACTGTTACTGTATCTATCCCATGGGAATTGGACTTTGACCCGACCGTATTCATCACAGTAAATCTCTTCGCCTTCAGGGCCCACAACCATCGCAATTTGTGGGCCGTCTACACGAGGCTTAGCCGTGTAGGTGGCTCGCCATGGGCGATGACCGGGTATCACAATAAAATCATTGTTATAGGTTGTTACGCCTTGTCCGCCAGCTTCTTCTAATGCTTGCGGTTGCGTGCCCATATGGTTAACCGCCACCACGAGCCATTCGTCATTACATTGCTCATCATCGTGTTCTTGGAGAGTGAAGTTCACCCCAGCAATTAAACCGTGGGTGTTACTTTCACCATAGGCTGTATTGGCATCACGACGTAATGATTCGAGTCGAAAAGAAGTAAACGGCTTACCGCTGGCATCGTCTTTGTAACGCCCAGGGTAATCGTAATGTTCGTAATTGGCTTGCTGGTAATCGGCTTCTTTCGCATTGGCCGTTTGTAAGAAGCTATAAGCCGGCTTTTTAAAGCTGTAATCTTTGAGTTGCGCTGATGATGGGCGCATTTGCGTATGGCGAGCAAAGGTGCGCACAAAAGGCACGCCACTTTGCCCACCACTGCGGCTGTTATAAGGCAGTGGTGCCGCCAGTCGAGCGGCACTTTGGGTGTCATCAGAAAAGCGCAGGGTATTCTTTTTATTATCATGGACAAAGCTGTAAAACAGGCCTTCTTCTGCGGCAATGCGGTCGATAAAGGCTAAATCTGTTTCACGGTACTGGACGCAATATTCACGCGGCACGTAATCTCGCGTTAAAACGAAATCAACATCGGTAATCCCTAATTCTTGTAGTATCACCGAGATAATTTCAGGCACCGTTTGTGTTTGAAAGATACGGCTATTGTGGCGCAACGCGAGGCGGGCTGCTGGCGGTACAAATTCCACCTGATACAAGGTGTGGTGATGACCTGTGTCACCTTGGGTAAAACGTCGAATAATGCCATGCCATTGCTGTTGCTGTTCACCGTCTCGCCAGACCGTGAGCGTGGCCGTGTTATCGACGGTTTCTTGCGGCGTATAGGCCGGGTGACGACTGGCTAAGTCGATGGTAAAGGCGAAAGGCATAGACAGGTTGTCAGTGCCTGAAAATTGCGTGACGGCAAAGGCATCAGCCTCTAGCCCATCGACTTCGAATGTAAATTGCAAACCCGTTTTTGTTGCCATACTGACCTCGTGGTTAAACCTTTGCTAACGTCGGCCTTGCGGCGTATTTAGCAAAGGCATAAACGAAAAGCAGCCTACACAGTTGTGTAGGCTGATACATAGTTGAGTGCGATTACGCTTCTAGCGGTGCACGCCAGTCATCAGCACCAGATGTGCCAGATACCGTGTGATCCCAGTTAATTGCACGGTAAGCCATTGATACTTCGATAAGCTGCGTGAAGTCTTCTTTTGATGAATCTTGGCAGTGTGGCATGTGGGTGTTGATATCAACAATCGTTGCATCGGTCAGCGTTGTGGTGAAGTAGTGCTCTTGTTTACCTTCAACCGATGTGCGGTACCACTTTAGCTCTACAGACGGTAGCATTTCACCTGATGCCAATGAGTTGTACATCAGAGGAACGGCTTTGTTCAGTGCCACGGTAAATTTAAATGGCTTGTGAACACGTTGACCTGAAGGCTGACCTGATTGTGGGTCTGTAGGAACAGTAACAACGTGCTTGAATTCTTGAACAAGCATTTGGTCTTCGTGACCTTCAACATAGATGTTACCGACAGAATCAGGTGTGAATGCACCCGCTGTAATATTACCCTGAGTTTGGCCTTGGATCGCGATATAACAAGGAGTTGGCATCTTAGTATCCTATTTTATGATGGAGTAAATGACACAGCCTATGCTGTGATGACGTGCTGTTAGAGCAGGAAGTGTGCCAAACTTTAAGTTACTGATAAGTATTGATTTTGCGTTTTTACGCTATTATATATCGAGCAAGATCTTGCCCGGCTGGGCAACTTATTGCTCGATTTGGGCAAGTTCTTGCTCGGTAAGCTAAATGTAAAATGCTCGAAATATGAAGTTAGAGAGGGGGGTGGTAGTTATTAATATGAGTTTGGCAGCGTGAGGTGTAGACCTTCTGGTCGAGTATGACTTATTGAAATCAGTGACGACGATTTTTTACGATAAACCAAGCGTTAAAATAGATTTTCCATATATTTTCTAATACGAATCTCCCCAAATAGAGCTAAGAATCTAACTCATTTATGTCCGTGCGACCTGAAGTCGTATGAAGCGTTGTTCACCGCTTTATGAGTGAACCGTCTGTATCACCAGATGAACCTACGAGCCTGAATAAAGCAGCGGCTCGGACAATGTAACGAAACTTGGCCGT
>NZ_PYNY01000048.1:0-7299 GCF_003026135.1 Photobacterium sp. GB-36
TTTAAAATCTGATTATAGAATTTATAAGATTTCATAAAATCATACGAACTATAATATATAGTACCTATACCTACTAACTCTTTATTCACTCTGTAATCGATTGTTCTCTTATCAATATCTAATTTATTTAATACTTCTTCGAGAGCATTTACAAAAAGTAATCTACCAAAATTGAAAGTATTCATAGCTGACGATATATTATTAAAATATCCAAGAATAATTGTTCCTTTATGGTAAGTAATAGACTTAGATTTATTTATCACATCAATCATAAAAATCTGGTCTTCACCATAAGATAATTTAGTATCAAATCGAATGTGATTTTTTAATATAAAGCTTCTTTTAAATAAACAAGAGCAAACACTAACCCTATCAATCAACTTACCTCTAACATAATCATCATAAAAATTATCTCTTGTAATTATTATTTCGTTACATGAGGTGACTAAATTACGATCACATTCAACAGTGTTGGTTTTTTTATAATCAAAAGAATAAACATCCTGATCACAATCGGTTATCAACTTTATAAGATAAGAAATTGCACCTTTGTATAGGAAATCATCTGAATCTAAAAATAATATATATTCCCCTTTAGCTGATTCTATTCCAACATTCCTTGCAGAACTTACCCCACCATTCTCTTTTTCAATAATTTTATAGTTATCGTTACTATAAAAATATTGCTCAATTATACGTGTTGTAGAGTCAGTACCTCCATCATTAATAAATATATATTCAATATTTTTATTTATATCTATTGATGATAATACATTATTAATATTTTTTTCTGAATTGTAGTATGGAATAATAATACTCAATATCATGAAAATACCTCAAGAATAACATTAATAAGACTATGCTTATATATACTAGAATAAGACGTAAATAAAAAGTCAATACTATCTTTAACCTCAATTGATCTTATACAAAATAAGAAAAAGGTTAAACTTAATATATAGCAATAATATATTCTTGTCTTAGGTATATAGAGAGTCATAACTATAATGTAAATTACGCATACTTGACTATATCTATCAAAAAAAGTCGCATATTGTTGAAATAGAAAAACAAAACCAACTAGAAAAATGTAACTATTAAATAACTGTAGTTTTCGAGGAACAATAAAGCAGAATAAGAATAGAAGTAAACATAAACTATAGGTTTTAAAATTAGCTACTAATTGCCCTGTACTATTAAGTTCAGTGAGCCTTCCAACCCCCCACTCACCAGATATATATGTTGATACACTAATAAATGACCATCCCATAAGGTTATTAATTTTATCAATTAGAAATATCGCATTTTCAGTGATTATGCTCGGGAATAATCCAATAAAAAACATAATCATAATAAATATTATTTGTGTACTTCTAGAGAAATTCATTACTCTTATTTTTTGAGATACAAATAATATTGGAATTATTATAATCAGCGCTATATGTGAAAATATTGATAAGAATAGAAAAAATATCGATTTCTTCTTCTGTTCAAGAAAATAATAATTCAAACTCAAAAGTAGAAATGCTAAAGCACTCGAAAACCTTATTCCTGTATATTGGATAATCGGTATACTAAGTATAAATATAATAAATAATAAAAAGTAGTCTAACGTCTTTATGTGTTTTATATCTTTATAATCAAATAATACCTTAAGTGACGCAAAGTAGATTAAATAGCACGAAAAAAAAACCAAGAAGTTGGCTTTCAAACCTAACTTAGAGCCAATAAAAAAAAGACTATATAAAAGAAAATCTCTTGTATATTGATATTCGTTAGTTGATATATAGCTATGATAATTATTGTATATTCTAAATAAATCGTATTGATAGGTCGGATAAAAACTAAATGCTATAATCGAAAAAAATAAGGGTAATGTATATTTAACACTGTCCTCTCTAGTTAAAATAGACATAAATAGTCTAGGTATATATAAAATGACATTCATCATCAATAATGATACATCTAAAAGAGTATGCCCAATAGTTTTATTTATCATTATTATTTACCATTTTTATTTCATCAATATTTACACATATATAAACAATACAAGTAGCCGTTAAAATCACACACAACGTTATTATAGAATATAGGCTCAGGTTGTTTTTGTTATCTATATATGGACATAAAAATTGGATTAAGCTTAAAAATATAAAATTAATATACTTAATATTTACATCATATTTTATTTTAATCCATAATGATTGAATTGAGAAACGTAAAATTAAGCATAAATAAGTAGATATAACAGCTCCGTAAACACCATATTTTTGAATAAAAACGAAGTTTAACACTATACTCAATACTGATATAAACACTGAAAATATTGGAATATACTTACTATCCTCAGAAACATGAAAATAAAAATCTAAAAAATAAAAATATTGCAGTGCAAAAATTGGCAAAATTAGGGAAAAGTATAAATGAAGATTAGTGTAGTCTGATGGAAATATTAAAGGTATTAACGGTTTTGATAAAAGTTGACCGAGAACTACCAGTATAGTTATTACAACAAAATATTTACTATAACTGCTAATTACTCTCTTTGACCTAATATCGTCATATAGGTATTGATATAATGAGTTAGTGTATCCACTAATAAATACACTTAATATACGACCTCCAGTCGACGCTAATATATAAACACCAACTTCTGCCATACTAATAAATTTAGCTAATATTAATCTATCACTAGCCTCAATGACTCTTCCTGATAACTCTGTAAATATCACAGGAAAACCCATTTTTATCGCGTATTTTGCATTGTTCTTATTAAAAGAAAAAGACATTAACTTAATATATTTGTAGCTTAAAAATATACTTATAATTATTTGTGAAAGTATATTAGATAAAATATAGCTAACCACATTATCACTAAATAATGTAATAAACGTGAATGCAAGACCATAAAATAAAGAAAAACTTATTATAGATATAATTGCAACAAAATAATATCTTCTATCCATTTTAAAATAGGAGATAATTATGACATTCCAGCCTGAAATTATAGATAGAATAAGTATCAATAAAAGTTCATGGTAGTTAATTCCATATTCTAAATATATCTTTGTCCCAATTTCAGAATTGATGAAAAGTATATACACAAAACTAAAGAAAGAGTTTAAGATTAAAAACAAAATGAGTTGCGTAGATAAATAATCCCCTAATTCTTTTTTATTCTTATATTTAGATTGCACCTTATTCTGCGGATTATATAATCCAAAGCCAATAACTATTGTCAATAATGAACTAATTGTCATTAATAAACCAATGACGCCATATTCATTGGGAGATAACAAACGAGTCATTAATGGTAATAATAACACCCCACCAAATTTTAATACTAAATTTGATATAGAATATGCTGCTGTACTTTTTACTAAACTCATATTATTTTTTATATTTCTTCATTGTATTATAACTTTATCCATAATTTTAATAACTGTCGTTTCATATTAAAATTTAGCTTAAAACCTAAATGACTTTTTATTCAAAGCGCTGTAGTTTTCGCTAAATCATCTAATAATAACATTCATTAGTAAGGTGAAATTTTGCAAAATCAAATTCATGATACTACTTTATTACCTTAATCCCGAATTCAACGTCGAAGTACGACAATCTCTAATATCAGCCGGCCAGTTGCTTGAACCCTAAACACTTTTTAGGACGATTGTTAATCCTTGATTGTGCAAACTGAATATCGTCATCCGTCACCGTTCTCTAGTCCGTCCCTTTCTTTACATATTGCCTTAGTAAGCCATTGGCATTTTCATTCGCACCTCGCTCCAAGAGCTATAGACGGACAAACTCAATACACTCAACGTGTATCCGATACTTATGAGCAGACTTACGCATGCTAACAGAATACGCGTGAGTGTACTTGGGACAATATTAGCCGAGTGCTCGGTTATTTTTAAAAATCACTATAAACCGTTGTATGAAGGCACTTTACTTTTTGGGCAATTTCAAAAATTGAAATTCTCAGTTCCAAGGGGTAGAAATCTGTTATCTTCTCCCCTCGATCAACTACTGATAACACATGGGAGTACTGCTTGTTTCTTTGACAAGAAGAGCGTATCACTTTCAGCAGTTGGCTTCCTCTTCTACGCTTTTCCATGGTTGTCGCACTTATTATCTGAAATCGGATTCTTACATAATAAATTACTTTTAGATTGAATTTATTCAGCCTACATCGTCTGACTTTTGATTAACATAAGACGCTTTTTGCCAAGTTTGAGACATAAAAAAACACTAGCTGTTGAGACTAATGTTTTGAAAAATCACTTAAAAACTGAGATTTAGTGCTTTTAGGGGAATAGGCCTTAAAAATTTTATAAACAACCTAGTTCATATAGCAAACTAAATAGCTTTAGGGTAGAAATACCACCAACTAGCCTGATATAGGCACGCTACCGCCCATTGGTTATATGCTATTACCAATTAGCAGCTAAATCTTTCCAGTCGTATTTTTAAGGGTATTATATCATTTCCAATAAGGAAAGGTATCCTATCTGTAAGTGATAGTTATGTCATTCTTTTCACTAGTGAACTCTATTTAAACGTTCATTTTTCAAACGGATATTAATCATAATAAGACAACAACTTACGACTTTCTAAAGCTATTAAAAAGCTACTTACTGTCGTAGCTGTAATTATAGTAGCCATAATTTCCGCCGTAGGTGCTGCTTGCTTTACGAACAATGGCGTTAAGTATAAAGCCTTTCACTTCAATGCCGTTTTGTTCAAAGCGTTGTTTGGCAACCTCGATTTCTTTAACGGTATTTTGCTCAAATCGACCCACTAATAAGGTGGTTCCTACATGGGCGCCAACAATAGCAGCATCGGTTACCGCTAAAATAGGCGGTGTATCTACAATCACCATATCGTAATGCTGCCCTGCCCACTCAATTAATGCTTTAAAACGTGGGTGTATTAATAACTCTGATGGATTTGGCGGCGTATCACCACGAGGTATAAATTCTAAACCGTTCACATCCGTTTCACGAACAACATAGCTAAAATCTTGTTTGCCACATAAGTAATCAGACAAGCCTGGTTTATTATCTGTACATAATTGTGTTTCCATTCGGCCCTTTCGCATATCAGCATCAATCACTAATACTTTTTGGCCCGCTTTTGCAATCACTGAGGCAAGGTTTACAGATACAAACGATTTACCAATATTAGGGCTAGGGCCTGATACCATTAGCACATTATTTTTTGCTTCCATCATCGCAAAGTGCAAGCTTGTACGTAAGCTTCGTAGTGCTTCAACCGATAAATCGGCGGGGTTATAAACACTTAACAAGGTTTGCTCTACCGTTAAGTTTTTACCTTTTTGTTTTTTCAGTGGCTCGGTTTGTGAGTCAGATAATGGAATTGAAGCATAAACAGGTAAGCCAATTTCTTCAATTTGATCTGGCGTTTAAACCCCTTTATGGAACGCTGCACGAAGTAAAGCAATAGCAACCGACAACATGCTGCCTAGTAGTGTTGCAAGAACCACAATTAAGGCTTTTTTCGGTTTCACTGCCTGTGAATAGCTTTGTGCTGAATCTAAAATACGCACGTTACCGACAGTACTCGCTTTTACAATGCTTAGCTCTTGGACTTTGTTTAGCAATTCAACGTAAATTTGCTGATTAACTTCAACGTTACGGGTTAAGCGTAAAATTTCTTGTTGTGTTTTCGGTAATTTCTCTACACGTTTATTTAAGCGTGCTTTTTCTGATAGTAAGGTTTTACGTTTATCCAATAAAGCAATATATGCTGGGTGCTCTTTCGTAAATCGCTGTGAAATATCACTTTCTTTAAACGTAAGTTCATTTAACTGTGATTCAACATTTACCATCACTTCTAACGCTGATTTTGCTTCTAAATTAAGATCAACTGATTCATTTAATTGACGATAATGATTAAGTTTGTCTTCAGCATTATTTAATTGGCTTTTAATTTCAGGTAAATGTTTCTTTAAAAACACTAAACTCTTTTCAGCTTCGGCAGAATTACGCTCTACATTTTGTAAAAAGTAATTCTGACTGATGTCATCTAATATCTCTTTTATTTTAGTGCGATTCTCACCTGTCATTGAAAGCTGGAGAATACCTGTTTGCTTTCCTCGTTCACTCACAGATAAACCACGTTGCAAGCCTTGCAAACTTAATCAATGCGTTAAAAGAAGAAGGCTTTGTTAATTTAAATGTCGGCTATCGTAATAATAAAATGGTTATTGCGTTAGAAAATCGCCGTTATAACCATAACCATAACCAAATAGATGGTGTAGGTGTTGCTCTGGGTATTATTGCTAGCAAAGCAGGCGACGGTGCCTTTAGTGATCTTGCTAAACTCATCAAAAAATCAAATGGCAAAGCTAACATCCAACAAAAACAAGAACAAAATGTTGAGCTAATTTTACTGACTAACGGATTACCAATGTTTGCAGTAAACACGGAAACACAATGTTATCGTGAATTTATTCAATCAGATATCCCTTGTAAGCAACTTAGCTTTAACACCATAAGTGCAAAGCCTAACTTTGACCAAACGACTTGGTTATACCAAACCATGAATAGCGGTTTTGGTCGTAGCCAAGTGATTTTATCTCCCGCATTAAATCACCGAACAGCAACAGAATATGGCTTCTTTGATTATTCTCTCGCACTTGCTGCCAACCTTTATACCCCACTATGGCAAGGTTCCGCTGTTGATCTGCGTTATATGGTACCTATTGATAATAGTGACGATTTTGACCAAGGTGGCTTATGGCATCAGCAAGCGTTTGAAAACAAGCTTGACCGTGCACTTCTTCATCAAGCATTTAAACTGCCACAAAATATCATTACTCAATTTAGTGGTGGCTACATGATGGGCGGCTACTGGGGAGGGATAAATGAAACACAATGGTACTCACCACAAGGCGATCACATGCTGGGTTTTGAAGCGAGTAAATTCATATCTAAAGACGAATATGATGCTCGAGGAAGAAAAATTGCAGATAAACAAAGTGTATTAGCTAACTATACCTATTCACTTCCAGAATATAACTGGCAATTAGGCCTTCAAGCAGGCGAATATTTCCAAGGTGATGTCGGTGCACGTGTAACTTCTAGTCACTGGTTAGGAGATACTAAATTAAGTATTAACTACCTAACTTCGAAAGCAAAAGGTAGTAGTGTAGTGGTCAACAAATACTAGCCACGGTTTTAGAGGTTAACCAATATAATCGTTCTGATTCATTCGGTGTTAATCCGCCATTATATTGATGTGGTCGTAATTGGCTGTAATAACCAATAATATATC
>NZ_PYNY01000049.1:0-5804 GCF_003026135.1 Photobacterium sp. GB-36
TGATACCGCGCTCACGCTCTTCTGGAGCGTTATCGATTGATGCGAAGTCACGAGCAGCACCACCGTACACTTTTGAAAGTGTAGTACAGATAGCAGCAGTTAGAGTTGTTTTACCGTGGTCAACGTGGCCGATAGTACCAACGTTTACGTGCGGTTTTACGCGTTCAAATTTTTCTTTAGACATGGATAGTCCCTCTGGGCACGGTATTAGGTGGCATTACGACCACACAACCAAACATGGGTTTGTTGAGTATATAACAAATGGATGAATTAGGGCTTGAGAGTGGTGCTGATAGGCAGATTTGAACTGCCGACCTCACCCTTACCAAGGGTGCGCTCTACCGACTGAGCTATATCAGCACACAAGAAATGTGGAGCGGGCAGCGGGAATCGAACCCGCATCATCAGCTTGGAAGGCTGAGGTAATAGCCATTATACGATGCCCGCAGAACTTGTATCTCGTAGAGCTATTCAACCATTTGAAAATGGTGGTGGGGGAAGGATTCGAACCTTCGAAGGCAGTGCCGGCAGATTTACAATCTGCTCCCTTTGGCCACTCGGGAACCCCACCGAAATTTTTAAAACTGGTGCCGACTACCGGAGTCGAACTGGTGACCTACTGATTACAAGTCAGTTGCTCTACCTACTGAGCTAAGTCGGCGTTAGTGGTGCGCATTCTAGATAATGATTATTTTTGTTGCAATACCCTAACGTGTTTTTTTTATTGTTTTTTATTTAATTGACGTAATTTTCGGCATTAACCGCGCTTTGCATACAACCCTAGCCCTTCAAGTACCAACTCCGAGCGATGATAAAAAGGTTTACACCACGATTTTGGCAAATGACGAACACCGCCACCACATAGAATTACCGCGGGCGCTTCATTTAGTTCTGCAGATGCTTGTTTTAGGCCAAACTCAATTAATCCAACCAACGCAGCACGGCAGCCATTCTTTAAACCATCTGCGGTATTGTTTGCCAGTGTTAATGATTCACTATGCTCACTATCTGAAAACACCTTGGTTGTATTCTCTAGTACTGATTTCATCATTAACTGATAACCAGGCATGATCCAACCACCAAGATGTTTTCCATCACTGTCCATAACATCAAACGTTAATGCCGTGCCTATATCTACAATCACTGTAGGTTGCTTAAAACTTTGACGAATAGCAACCAGTGTTAGCCAGCGGTCAACACCAAGGTATTGATATTCAGAATATGCGTTAACAACACCGAAGTCTTCTCGTGCAGTTTTTACCTGAGTAACAGGAATATTCGCCATTTGTGCTATACGCTGAATAGTATTGTCAACTTCAACTGGTCCGACACTCGCAAAAACAATGCGCTCAACATTACCTTCCAGTAACGGTTGTAAAACAAGCTCTAATTTTTTACTTGGGTATTTACCAATTTGTTCAATGTGTTCATTTTGGGTTAGTAAGGCAACTTTGACGTAAGTATTGCCTGCTTCAATTAATAATTGCATCAGCAACCTCTAAGGCTGATTTCACCGCCGATATACGGTGTAATACCAGTGTCGGTTTCCAGTAGTAAAGCCCCTTGAGCATCAATCCCGCGAGCAGTACCTTCGATGGTTCGCTCACCGATTAATAATTTCACAGGGCGGTTTAAAAAGTTATCTATTTTATTCCAACGTTCAACAAAGCCAACTAAACCTTGATGTTCGTAATCACAGAGTGTTTGATTAAGATGTGAGATCAATGTCGCCGCTAAGATATTTCGAGACGGTAAGCTATCACAAGCTTGCGACAGTGTTGTCCACGCTTGCGTGATCTCACTTTGCTCTGTTAGTGGCATATTAATATTTAGCCCCATTCCAATCACTAAGTGTGCAGCATCTCCTGCTTGACCAGTCATTTCAACAAGAATACCAGCTAGCTTTTTATCCTGATAATAAATATCGTTAGGCCATTTAACTCGAACATCATATGCACCCAGTTTTTTGAGCGTTTCAGCAATCGCGACACCGACAACTAAACTCAGCCCCATTGCCGCAGCCATACCAGCTTCTAAACGCCAGTAAATTGAAAGGTACAGGTTACTACCGAAAGGTGAAACCCATTGTCGACCTCGTCGTCCACGGCCTGCTTCTTGATATTCAGCCAAACATACACTACCACTAGGCAGTTGCCCTACTCTATCTAGAAGGTATTGATTAGTTGAGTCGATGACAGGAATTAAATCAAGATGGGGGCACTTAACTTTCGCTAAAATCTGCTGCTTATCAAGTAAATCAATCGCTGATGCAAGACAATAACCTTTGCCTTGCACCCTAAAAATATCAAGCCCCCACTGTTGAATGACTTGAATTTGTTTCGCGATTGCAGCACGAGTCATACCCAGCGTTTGTCCCAATACTTCACCTGAATGAAATTCACCATCAGAGAGTAACTGAATCAAAGCTAGTCGTACGGTATGATCTTTCATCGCAGCATCTCGTTGAGATTAGTTTCAGCATTATGTGCCATAAAACGCACCTCATGCTCAAGAGAGACACCAAATTTAGTCATTACCGTATCGACGACATACTGTGCTAGCTGAAGTACATCACGTGCAGTTGCATTACCAACATTCGTTAATACAAGTGCTTGTTGCTGGTGAATTTTAGCACCACCAATTTGGTAACCTTTCAAACCACATTGATCAATCAACCAACCCGCAGCTAACTTACAATGAGCTTCGTCCACTGGGTAACTTGGCATGTTAGGGTACTCAGACAAAAGAAAGTCACGTACGTCTAACGAAATAATTGGGTTTTTGAAAAAACTACCTGCATTCCCCATAACCTGCGGATCAGGCAGTTTTTCACGGCGAATGGCGCACACTTCATCAAAAATCTCTTTGGCTGTAACAGTATCGAGCGAGAATTTTGCTAATGGGCCATAGGCTATTTTCGGAGACCAAGCTTTAGTTAAGCGAAAACCTACCGCAATAATTATGTGGTTATCTTTTAACTCTCGCTTAAAAATTGAATCTCGATATGAGAAGTGGCATTCATCAGCCATCAAACGCTTCACTTCCCCTGTTTGTACATTTAATACATCAACATACTGGCAGACATCTTTTAACTCTACGCCATAAGCACCAATATTTTGTATCGGGGACGACCCCACACAACCAGGAATGAGTGCTAGATTCTCTAGTCCATTAAAACCATTATCGACAGCCCAAGACACCAAACCATGCCAGTCTTCACCTCCACCTACATGTAAATCAACATACTCAGTACTATCGACTACATTAATACCTTTAATTCGGTTTAAAATGATAGCGCCTTGGTAATCTTCACAAAAAAGTAAGTTGCTTCCTTGCCCAACAACTAACTTAGGGACTTCCTGGTATGTCTCGTCCTGCCAAATAGCAAGGAGATCTTCAACACTTGATGCTTCAAGTATGTACTTCGCCGATACATCAATCCCAAAGGTGTGATAAGGCGCTAACCCATTTTCATGTAAAACTTTCATGTTAATTCACAACCAAATCTTTATACTTTTCTATACGAATTGAAGCTATTTTACCTGATCCCATTCAACAACGCAGTGTTTTCCCATGTCTCAAATTATTTATCGTCAACTTGATCCTATCCGTTTGCCTTTAGTTAATAAAATATACAAGTCATTCTATCCATCAGGAAAAGCAAAGAGAGATGAAACAATCTGGGTTGCAGAATCAAACAACAGTATTATTGCATCCGTACGATTTAAAACTATTGATGATATACAACTACTGACAGGAATGCTTGTCATCCCAGAGTACCGTTTACAAGGTATTGCGTATAAGCTTATTGAAGCATGCCGTAATCAAATGAACCAACAAGCATGCTATTGCTTTGCATTTCAAGAGTTAGAAGTTTTCTATCAGAAGTCAGGGTTTCAAACTATTAATAGCGAAAACCTTCCCAATAATATCAAGCAACGTTTTCAACGCTATGCTAATAGCGGTAAGAATCTAATTCCAATGTTATTTATTGATACACTTACCTCAGAAAGCATGAGCAAAAACATATCTAAACACTAGATACATTGACTTCGCTTTTTTTCTGGTATAATTGATCCCTTAATCAAAATTCATCTACTTATAGATCGTGTAAACGAGGCGATAATGGATTCAGCTATTGCTAACAGGCAGCTCATCGAACAACTGCCATGTATTGCGCACAAGCCCGAGAATTTAGAGACTCTTTTTGATGCAAATTCGTTTAGAGAGCGTCTATATCAAGAAATAAAATCAGCTAAAGAACGCATTTACTTAGTTGCCTTATATCTCCAAGATGATGAAGCAGGAAGAGGTGTGCTTACCGCTCTGTATGAAGCTAAGCAACTCAACCCCGAACTTGATATAAAGGTATTAGTTGATTGGCATAGAGCTCAACGAGGCTTAATTGGCGCCAGTCAGTCCGATGGCAATGCCGCGCTATATCGTGAGTACGCAGAAAAATATACTCACAAGATCGATGTGCTTGGCGTTCCCGTTCGTAATCGAGAAGTGTTCGGTGTCCTACACCTGAAAGGCTTTGTTATTGATGATAATGTTATTTATAGCGGTGCAAGCTTAAATGATGTGTATCTCGCTCAACATGACCGTTATCGTTACGATCGCTACCACGTCATTAAAAATGAAAAGCTCGCTAACAGCATGGCGCAGTTCATTATTGACATACTTGTTTCGAGTAATGCAGTTAACTGCCTAGCACAACCAGAAAGACCCGATACAAAGTCATTGAAGACGGCAATTCGAGATCTACGCTCCGAACTACAACAAGCTATCTACCATTTTGAGCCGGATGAGATTAAAGATGACGAGGTAGGATTAACACCTCTGATAGGTTTAGGGAAACGTAAGAACAAACTTAATCAGGATATTTGTACGCTCATCGCTAGTGCACAATCTGAGCTGACTATTTGTACTCCCTACTTTAACTTTCCGAGAATGGTAAGTCGCGAAGTAAAGAAAGCTCTTAAGCGCGGTGTAAAGGTCACAATCGTCGTTGGTGATAAAACAGCAAATGACTTTTATATTCCACCATCAGAGCCTTTTAAGACTATTGCTGGGTTACCTTATTTATATGAAGTCAATTTACGTAATTTTGCTAAACATAATGAAGCCGCTATTGCACATCGCCAATTAGCGATCCATTTATGGAAACACGATAACAATAGCTTTCACTTGAAGGGGCTTTGGGTAGATCGTCGTTATATGTTAGTAACGGGTAATAACCTCAATCCACGAGCTTGGAAACTTGATCTTGAAAATGCGATTTTAATTCATGACAAAAATCAACTACTCGCCGAGCAGCAACAACAAGAATTAGATTGTATTCTCGAACATACCCAGCTTATTGGTAGTTATAAGCAAATTGAAAAAATTGATAACTATCCAGCTCAAGTTAAAAAGCTCATTACACGTATTCGTCGTGTTAAAGCGGATCACATCCTGAATCAAATTCTATAATTCAAACCCTTTATCACTGCAGTAACTCTCTACTGCAGTGATACATCTCTTTATTAAATACTATTCTGTTGTAGGTCTGTAGGTCTGTAGGTCTGTAGGTCTGTAGGTCTGTAGGTCTGTAGGTCTAGTTTATAGATGAAACTTACTTTAAAAGTATTAAAACGAAAAAAGGCCATCCTTTCGGATGGCCTTTTAAAATTTAAAGCCTGGCGATGTCCTACTCTCACATGGGGAGACCCCACACTACCATCGGCGCTATTACGTTTCACTACTGAGTTCGGCATGGGATCAGGTGGGTCCATAACGCTATGGTCGCCAAGCAAATTCGG